>NZ_RCVI01000282.1:0-38351 GCF_003667455.1 Micromonospora sp. CV4
CCCCGCCACCGCCCAGCGGGACGAATCTCAGCCTCGGCGCCGGTGCCGACGGCTCCAGCAAGGCCGACGGGACAAGCTACGGCAACGTGCGGGACGGCAGCATCAGCACCTACTGGTCACCGGCCGGCTCGACCGGCTCCATCTCGATCAAGTGGGGCTCCGCCACCCGGGTGTCCCGAGTGATCATCCGCGAGCCGTCGGGCACCCAGAATTCCATCGGGTCCTGGCAGCTCATCAACCACGACACCGGGGCCGTCCTGGCCTCCGGCAGCGGGGCGGGTTCCATCACCTTCTCCGCCACCGCGCTGAGCAAGATCACCTTCAAGATCAACAGCTCGAGCGGTACGCCACGGGTCGGCGAATTCGAGACGTACGCCAGCTAACAGCCGGCACGGAGGGCGGGATCGGCGGGCGCCGCCGGTCCCGCCCCCTCGCGTGCGGGCAGGCTTCGGCCTGCCGGGCGCGGCGCCGGTGGGTGAGCGGTACCGTGTCTGTTATCGCGGGGTTTCGCCGTTTCGCTGGGCTCCTACCGGGTTGAGGCTGAGCCAAACTTGAACTATTCCAGAAGAGTGGACTATGTTCGGCACGTGGCGTCCGACTTCGAGGCTCAGCTTCGGGCGGTCGCGTTGCGCGTGACCCGGCCCCGGTTGGCGGTGCTCGCCGCGCTGCGCGACCATCCGCACGTCGACACCGACACGGTGATCCGGCTGGTCCGGACCGATCTCCCCGCGGTCTCCCACCAGGCGGTGTACGACGTCCTGCGCGCGCTCACCGACGCCGGTCTGGTGCGACGCATCCAGCCCGCCGGTGCCACCGCACGCTACGAAGCGCGGGTGGCGGACAACCACCACCACATCGTGTGCCGCTCCTGCGGTGCGATCGCTGACGTCGACTGCGCTGTCGGCCACGCTCCCTGTCTCACCGCCTCGGACGACCACGGCTTCGTGGTCGACGAGGCGGAGGTCGTCTACTGGGGCGCCTGCCCCGACTGCGCGACCGAACGCACCGCCCAGTGATCCGTCAGTTCGGAAGGAAGTACATGAGCGACACCCAGGACAACGCTCCCTCCAGCGCCCAGGGCGTGGACAAGAAGGCGGAGGCCGGCTGCCCCGTCGCGCACGACTCCGTTACCGCGCACGGCAGCGAGAGCGAGAACCCGGCGATCGACTCGCCGACCCCCAAGACCGGAGGTCGTCCGCGGACCAACCGGGACTGGTGGCCCAACCAGCTCGACCTGTCGGTGCTGCACGCGCACTCCTCCAAGGGCAACCCGCTGGGGGAGAACTTCAGCTACGCCAAGGAGTTCGCCAAGCTCGACGTCGAGGCGCTCAAGCAGGACATCGTCAACGTCCTCACCACCTCGCAGGACTGGTGGCCGGCCGACTTCGGCCACTACGGCGGTCTGATGATCCGGATGAGCTGGCACTCCGCTGGCACCTACCGCATCCACGACGGTCGTGGCGGCGCCGGCGACGGCGGGCAGCGGTTCGCCCCGCTCAACAGCTGGCCGGACAACGCCAACCTCGACAAGGCGCGCCGCCTGCTGTGGCCGGTCAAGCAGAAGTACGGCCAGAAGATCTCGTGGGCCGACCTGCTCGTGCTGGCCGGCAACGTCTCCCTGGAGTCGATGGGCTTCAAGACCTTCGGCTTCGGCTTCGGCCGCGAGGACGTCTGGGAGCCCGAGGAGATCTTCTGGGGTCCCGAGGACACCTGGCTGGGTGACGAGCGCTACGTCGGCGAGGCCGAGATGTCTCCCGAGGTCGGCTCGACCGAGATGGGCCTCATCTACGTCAACCCGGAGGGCCCGAACGGCAACGCGGACCCGCGGGCGGCGGCGTACTTCATCCGGGAGACCTTCGGCCGGATGGCGATGAACGACGAGGAGACCGTCGCCCTCATCGCCGGCGGCCACACCTTCGGCAAGGCCCACGGCGCGGCCCCCGCCGACAACCACGTGGGCCCGGAGCCCGAGGGTGCCCCGCTGGAGGCGCAGGGCCTGGGCTGGCTGAGCAGCCACGGCACCGGCAAGGGTCGGGACACGATCACCAGCGGTCTCGAGGTGACGTGGACCGACGTGCCGACGCAGTGGAGCAACCGCTTCTTCGAGATCCTCTTCGGCTTCGAGTGGGAGCTCACCACGAGCCCCGCCGGTGCGAAGCAGTGGGTCGCCAAGGACGCCCCGGAGATCATCCCGGACCCGTTCGACGCGTCCAAGAAGTACAAGCCGACGATGCTCACGACCGACCTGGCGCTGCGCTTCGACCCGGCGTACGAGAAGGTCTCGCGCCGTTTCCTGGAGAACCCCGACGAGTTCGCGTTGGCGTTCGCCAAGGCCTGGTACAAGCTGCTGCACCGCGACATGGGTCCGGTCGACCGCTTCCTCGGGCCGTGGGTGGCGGAGCCCCAGCTGTGGCAGGACCCGGTGCCGGCCGTCGACCACGAGCTCGTGGGTGACGCCGACATCGCCGCTCTCAAGGCGAAGGTCCTGGAGTCCGGCCTGACGACCGCCCAGCTGGTCTCCACCGCCTGGGCCTCGGCCGCCAGCTTCCGGTCCACCGACAAGCGCGGTGGCGCCAACGGCGCGCGGATCCGTCTCGAGCCGCAGCGCAGCTGGGAGGTCAACCAGCCCGAGCAGCTCGCCACGGTGCTGGAGACCCTGGAGGGCATCCAGCGGGAGTTCAACGAGGCCGGCGGCGTGAAGATCTCGCTCGCGGACCTGATCGTGCTGGCCGGCTCGGCTGCCGTCGAGAAGGCGGCGCGCGAGGCTGGCGTCGAGGTGACCGTGCCGTTCCGGCCGGGCCGCACCGACGCCACTGCGGAGCAGACGGACGTCGAGTCCTTCCGGGTCCTTGAGCCGCGTGCCGACGGGTTCCGCAACTACCTGCGTCCCGGCGAGAAGACCCAGCCGGAGGTGCTGCTCCTCGACCGTGCCTACATGCTCAGCCTGAGCGCGCCCGAGATGACCGTCCTCGTCGGCGGCCTGCGCGCCCTCGGGAACAACGTCGGCGGTACGCGGCACGGCGTCCTCACCGACCGGCCGGGCGTGCTGACCAACGACTTCTTCGCCAACCTGCTCTCCCCGGGCACCCGGTGGAAGGCGTCGGAGTCCGACGAGCACGTGTACGAGATCCGGGATCTGGCCACCGACGAGGTGAAGTGGACCGCCACCGCGGTCGACCTCATCTTCGGCTCCAACTCCCAGCTGCGGGCCCTCTCGGAGGTCTACGCCAGCGACGACGCGCGCGAGAAGTTCGTGACGGACTTCGTCGCGGCCTGGACCAAGGTCATGGAACTCGACCGGTTCGACGTCGCCTGACCCTGCTCCAACCGCGAGCCCCGGTCGATCCCTCAGCGATCGACCGGGGCTCGTCCCGCACATCGGGTCCGGACGTCCAGGTCGGCCCTTCAGCTGCCGCTTGTCCGCTCGTCGATCCCGCCCTGCTCGGCGGCGGCCAGGATCTGACGGGCGGAGGCTTCGTCATCGGCGGCGACCAGCACGTGGACCCCTTGCAGTTGCAGGTGCGGCTCCTGCCCGCCGACGTCGTCCGCCGCCACGGCGGCCCGCAGGCCGTAACTGCGCAGCAGGCCGACGATGAGTTCCCCCTCGGTGCGGCTGCCGACGACCGTCAACGACACGTTCCTGCCGTCCTTCATGACCATCTCCCTTCTTTCATCCAGCTCGCTCACCGACCAGCGACAGAAGCGCCGACCCGACCGGGCACCGGGGCGTCGAGATTGCGCAGCGCCAGGAGGATCGCCTCGGAGGACGTCGGGAACGGCGCGATGACATCGAACAACACCGACCGGGGCGTACGGGCGTGAATCGCCAACGTCGTGGCGAGACAGCCCCCGCGCTCAGCGCAGGCCGGCCACCCGGCGCGCAGTGCGGACGAACGTACGGCGGGTGACATCACGGTCGTCGAGGAAGCAGCCGATCATGAGCGCGTCGCGCAGCATGGCGAGGGTCTCGGTCTTGGCGTCGACGTCGTCGCGACCGGCCTCGGCGAGCAGGCGCCGCAGCTCGGCGTGGAACCAGGCGCGGTGCCTCCTGATCACCTGGCGGACCGGGCTCTCCGGGTCGGGGAACTCGCCGGCCGCCTTGATGAACGGGCAGCCGCGCGTGTGGTGTCGGTAGGCGTCGTCGGCCACTCCTTCGATGGCCATCTCGAGCGCGTGGTCGGCGGAGACGGTGCGGCCGAGCCCCTCGTTCCAGAGGGCCCGGATCATCTGGTCCTCGCGTTCGAGGTACGCCACGACGAGAGCTTCCTTGCCGGTGAAGTGCCGGGTAGAGCGTGGTGTGGGCATTTGCTGACAAGCGGGGCGATGCCCTAGGTTGGTGGGCCGACAAAGAACGACCGTTCTTTCTGGAAGGCAGCCATGAACGAAACCGCTGATCGGGTGGCGGCGGCGTACTTCGATGCGATTGAGGTCCTCTGCCGGGTGACTCCGAAGGGCTGGTACGCCGAGCGGGGCACCGCCCGTGCGGCGGTGACCCATGCCGGCGTCGCGACGCTGAACGCGGCCTACGACACGACGTCGGAACCGGATCTTGGTGCGCTCGACGAGATGGCGACCGAGGTCAGCAGGCAGGCCGCCCGCTGGTCGATCATGGTTCGTGGCGAGGCGGGCGATGAGGTCACCGATCTCGCGGCCCGGCACGGGCTGCTCGAACGCGGTGATCTGCCGCTGCTGGCCTGCACCGCGGGCGACATCGTGTACCGGGCCGACACCGCGCAGGGGAAGCTGGTGCGCCAGGTCGACGCGGTCGAGAGCGACCTCTACACCGAGGCTCTCACCCGGAGCTTCGACGCTCCCGAGGGCGTCTTCGGCTCGCTGATGGGCGGTGCCGTACTCGACGCCGACCCCGTCACCGGTTATCTGGCCGAGGAGTTCGGCCGACCCATCGGCACCGGGCTGGGAATGCGGACCGCCGGCGTGGTCGGCGTGTTCAACATCGCCGTCGTTCCGTCCGCCCGGGGTCGAGGCCTGGGCCGGGCGGTCACCGAGGCCGTGCTGCTCGACGGCGTGGCAGCCGGCGCGGACGCGGCCTACCTGCACGCCAGCGCGATGGGCCGGCCGCTCTACGAGTCGATGGGCTTTCATCTCGTGGAGAACTGGACCGTGTTCCAGGCACGGTGACGGACGAGACGGCCAGGTCGACGATGACGGCGCTGACCTGATGACCGACCATGACGGACATCCAGGGGAGAGGTCCCATGAACTTCAGTGCGAACGTGCGCTCGGCCTTCCGGCGTGGCGAGACCGACGCCGTGGTGCGCATGAGTGAGGCCGAGATCGAGCGCGCCCGGGCGGCCGGCGACCCGGCGGGCGAGGTGGAGGCCCGATACAGCCTGGCCCGGGTCGCCATCCGCGGCGGTGACCTGCCGGGCGGAGAGGCGCGGGCCGGGGAGGCCCTTGCGGTGGCGCTGCGCTCCGGCGACCGCCGCCTCGAGGAACGGCCGAGGCACGTGCTGGCCGCCGTGGCCCGCATGTCCGGCGACCTGCTCCGCGCTCGTGACCTGTACCGGGAGAGCATCGCCCTCAACGAGTCGCTCGACCAGCCCAGGACGGTCAACTCGGAGTATCACAACCTCGCGTTCTGTGAGCTGGGTCTGGGCAATCTCGACGTGGCGAGGAAGCTGTTCGCCGAGGGCCGCGAGCGGGTGTTCCGTAACGGCTGGGCCGACTTCGTGCCGTACGTCTGCGTGGCCGGTGCCGCACTCGCCTCGGCCGAAAGTGATCATTCGCGGGCGGCGCGCATGATCGGTGTCGCGGACGCCGCGTTCGCGTCGCTCGGCCAGGTACCGGACCCCGACGACGCGGCCGACCTCGCCAGGACGCGCGCCGCCGCGACCGAGGCGCTCGGCCCGGCCGCCTTCGACGAGGAGTACGCGAGGGGTCAACTCCTCGACCCGCGTGCGGCCTTCGCCGACGAACGGGGCTGACGCGACATCTGGCCTCGGCCCGGACGACTCCCGGGTTGGGCCTCGCGACGGTGCCGGGGCGGAAAGGGACCACCGGGGTCGCGCACAGTTGCGCCCCGGTGGTCCCGGATGCCGCTAGCGGCCGCTGTCGCTCGGCCGGTCCCGGAGCCGGATCTCTGCGGTGTTCTGCAGGAAGCTCTGCTGCGAAACCGGCACCAGCACGGCGTTGTCGTGAAACTGCGGCAGGTCGGTCGCACCACAGCTGATCATCGTCGCCTTCAGCTTGGCGATGGTGGTGCCGACGTTGTCGTAGAGGCTGCCCGCGTACGGGACGTAGCCGTCGACGCCTTCCTCGAACGCGAGTTCGGTCCCGCCGCCGTGCTCGTAGCGGGTGACGTTCCGGGCCCGGTTCGAGCCTTCGCCCCAGTACTCCTTGAAGAACTGACCGCCGACCCGGACGAGCGGCGCCGGGCTCTCGTCGAAGCGGGCGAAGTAGCGGCCGAGCATCACGAAATCTGCGCCGAGGGCGAACGCGACGGCCATGTGTGAGTCGGTCAGCAGGCCGCCGTCGCAGCACAACGGCACGTAGACGCCGGTCTCGCGCAGGTAGGCGTCGCGGGCTTCGACGACGTCGATCAGGGCGGAGGCCTGCCCGCGACCGATGCCCTTCTGATCGCGGGTGATGCAGATCGAGCCGCCGCCGATGCCGACCTTGACGAAATCCGCGCCGGCTTCGGCGAGGTAGCGGAATGCACGTCCGTCGACGACGTTGCCCGCACCGATGCGGACGTCGTCGCCGTAGGTGTCCCGGACGAACGCGAGCGTGTCGGCCTGCCAGACCGAGTAGCCGTCGGACGAGTCGATGCACAGCAGGTCGGCGCCCGCGTCGACCAACGCGGGGATTCGTTCGCGGTAGTCGTGGGTGTTGACGCCCGCGCCGACGCGGAACCGCTTGTCGGCGTCGATCGACTCATTGCGGAACTGCTTGTGCAGCTCGTAGTCGCGGCGAAGCACGATGGAGTGCAGCAGGCCCTCGTCGTCGACGACGGGCAGCACGTCGAGGCGGTGGTCCCAGATCAGCGTGTTGGCCTCGGACAGGGACACCGTCGGAGGGGCCGTGACCAGGTCGGCGGCCCGACGCATGCGGGACTCGACGGAGTCGCCGAGGTCGTGCCGGCGGGGGTGGAAATCATCGGTCGAGATGAGGCCGACGAACAGTCCGTGCGGGCTGCCGTCGTCGGTGACGATCGCGACGTCGCGTTCCGCGGAGGCCAACAGGGCCGCAACCTCGCCCAGGGTCGCCGACGGCTTGATGTTGATGTCCGAGAAGCGGAAGCCGGCCTTGTGCCGCTTGACCGCTGTCACCATGGCCGCCTGCGCCTCGACGGACTGGTTCTGGTGGATGAAGCTCAGTCCGCCGCACTGGGCCAGGGCGATCGCCAGCCGGGGCGAGGAGACGGCGCTCATGACGGCGCTGGTCAGCGGGGTGGCGACACGGATGGCCGGTTCCTCGCCGAGTCGGTGCCGCACGAGAGGCACGCTCAGGTCGACGTTGTCCGGGGTGCAGTCCGCGGTGGTCAGGTTCGGTACCAGCAGGTATTCGTTCAGCGTGCGCGACACTTCGTCGAGGATCCTCAAGAACACTCCTGAGCAGTGGGTCGAGCCGGGTAAAGCCTAGAAATTACACCTCCCCGCCCCGCGCCCGGCGTCGTGGCCGGCCGCCCTCAACGGCGGCGCCGGCCGCCCTAACGGCAGTGCCGGCCGCCCTCAACGGCGGCGCCGGGCGTCGGCCTCGGCGTCGAGCAGGTCGTTCAGCGCCAGCGCCGAGTTGATCAGGGAGAGGTGGCTGAACGCCTGCGGGTAGTTGCCGATCTGCTCACCGGTCGCGGCGATCTCCTCGGCGTACAGGCCGAGGTGGTTGCTGAAGGTGAACATCTTCTCGAAGGTGAGCCGGGCGTCGTCCAGGCGACCGGTGCGGGCCAGCGCCTCGACGTACCAGAACGTGCACATGTTGAAGGTGCCCTCGTGCCCGGGAAGGCCGTCGGGGGAGTGGACCGGGTCGTACCGGTGGACCAGGCTGTCCGAGACCAGCTCGCGTTCGATCGCGTTCAAGGTGGACTGCCAGAGGGGGTCGCTCGGCGTCATGAAGCCGACGGCCGGCATGGCGAGCAGTGCCGCGTCCAGCACGTTCTCGTCGTACGCCTGCACGAAGCTGCCGCGTTCCCGGTGGTATCCGCGGGCCATGACCTGGTTGTAGATCTGGTTGCGTTGCTCTGACCAGCCGGCGACGTCCCCGGGGCGGCCGGTGCGGGTGGCGAGGCGGATGGCCCGATCCAGCGCGACCCAGGACATCACCCGGCCGAAGGTGTAGTTGCGGGGGTGGTGGCGGCTCTCCCAGATGCCGGCGTCGGGTCGGTCCCAGTGGCGGCAGAGCCAGTCGACGAGCCGGACGGTGCTCTTCCACACCTGGTGCGAGACGCGGATGCCCTGCTCGTCGGCGAGATGCATGGCGTAGAGGGCCTCGCCGTGGATGTCGAGCTGGAGCTGGTCGGCGGCGCCGTTGCCGATCCGCACCGGCCGGGAGCCGCGGTAGCCCTCCAGGTGGTCGAGAGTCTCCTCGTGCAGGTCGGAGGAGCCGTCCACCCGATACATGATCTTCAGCGGGTCCTGGTGGTCACCGGCCTCGCGGATCCGCTCGTCCAGCCAGTTCATGTACCGGCTGACCTCCTCGGTGAAGCCGAGGCCGAGCAGCGCGTGCACCGAGAACGACGTGTCGCGTACCCAGGTGTAGCGGTAGTCCCAGTTGCGGGTGCCGCCGACCAGCTCGGGCAGCGCGGCGGTGGGCGCGGCGATCATGGCGCCGGTCGGCGCGTACGTCATGAGCTTCAGCGTGATGGCCGAGCGCTCGACCATCTCCCGCCACCGCCCGGTGTAGCGGGAACGCTCGACCCAGCGCCGCCAGTAGTCCCGGGTCCACTCGAACATGCCCTGGACCTCTTCCGGCGGGACGATCCGGGGCTCCGTGCCGGACGTCTCCAGGACCACCCCGCCGGTGTCACCCTCGTTGAGGGTGCCGTACGCGACCAGGTCACCGTCCTCCAGGCTGATGTCGCCGCCCTGGGAGAGCAGCTGCCGCACCGGGTCGACCGGGTTGAAGGTGAGCGACGCCGACCGGCTGCGGAAGACGTACCCCTGGCGGTGGCGCTCCAGCTGGTGCTTCTCCCGGGCGTAGTCGAACCGGGGCCTGCACTCCACCCGGAACCGCATGGTGCCCCGGACCATGTTGACCATGCGGACCAGGCGGTGCGTGTCAGTGGCCAGATCGCCGGTGACCGGCATGAAGTCCATCACCTCGGCGACGCCGTCCGCGCTGATGAACCGGGTGATCAGGATCGGGGTGCCCGGCAGGTAGAGCTGCTTGGTGACGTACCGGACGTCGTGCGGCGCGATCCGGAAGTAGCCACCGCGCTCGCGGTCCAGCAGCGCGGCGAAGATGCTCGGCGAGTCGAAGCGCGGCGCGCAGAACCAGTCGACCGTTCCGTCGCACGTCACCAGCGCGGCGGTCTGCAGGTCGCCGATGAGCCCGTGATCCTCGATCGCCGGATAGCTCTCCACGGTCGCCTCCCGGTCTCGACAGCCCCCCTGGGCAGTAACCTAAGGGACGGATTGTCGAGTTCGCCTGGATTCGTGGCCAGCCACCCTCTCGCGCGCCCCGGCTAGACCACGCCGGTCAGGTACTCCCGGCGGCGCTCCGGTTCGAACTTTTCGATCGCGTAGCGCAGCGTGACCCGCGGCATGACCCGGTAACGGCCGGCCAGAAACGCCTCCTCCGCGGCTCTGTCACGGTTGCCCACCTCGCGCAGCATCCAGCCCACCGCCTTCTGAACCAGGTCGTGCGGGTCGCGCAGGAGCCGTTCACCGAGCCGGAAGGTCCATTGGTAGTCGCCTGCCTTGATGAAGGCGAAAGTCGCCATGACGGCGATGCGCCGATCCCACACCACGCTCGACTCGGCCAACCGATCCAGGACGCTGCGGTCCTTGTCGATCAGCCAGGGGCCGACGATGTACGGCGCGGACGAGTCCACCAGGTCCCAGTTGTTGATGCGGTCGGTGTTGGCCAGGACGAGTTGGAAGATCCGGCCCCGTTCCTCCGCGTCTGCCTTGGTGAACTTCCGAACCAGGATGAACAGCGACGTCAGCCTCTCCTCGTGCACGCCGCTGCTCAACAGCTCCGCGGTGTCGGCCAGCGAGAGGCCCCGCCAGTAGCGGGCGGCCACCCTGCGCTGCTCCGGCACGGAGACACCGATGGCCCGGTCGCCCTCGCCGTACCCGCCCGGCGTCATCTGGAGAAACCGGCTCGTTCCCTCCGCCCGACGCGGGTCGGCGAGGCTGGCGAGCTCGTGACGGACGTCGGCGGTCGTGGCCATGACTGTGCAACCTACCGCGACCGCCGGTGCGCACGCTGTTGCGGCACATCTGAGCCGACCCCTCGTACGAGCGGAAATATCGACCTTCCCGGCGCGGACGGACCCAGGGCTGGTCGATGAGTTTGGGATGATGCGCCGGTCCACCCACCGACACCACCTGACACGAAGGGATCACCTCAATGGCAAAGGTCATCTCCACGTTGTTCATCTCCGCCGACGGTGTGGCCGAGATCGACCCCGACTGGCACTTCCCCTACTTCGACGACAACATGGGTCGCGCCGTCGGCGAGGACTATGACACCTCCGACGTGCTGCTCATCGGGCGCGAAACCTACGACAGCTTCGCTGGAGCATGGCCCGACCGTGAGGCCGCGGGTGGGGACGACGCGCCGTTCGCCAAGCAGCTCGGCGACGTACGCAAGGTGGTCGTCTCGCGCCAGCCCCTGGAATTCTCCTGGCGCAACTCCGAGCTGATCAACGGCGATCTCCTCGGAGCCGTCGCCTCGCTCAAGGCCGATGCCGGCATCAAGGGCATCCTCATCCCCGGGTCGATCTCGGTGGTGCAGCAACTGCTCGCCGCGGGGCTGGTCGATGAGCTGCGCCTCCTGGTGCATCCGGTGGCCGCGCGTAAGGGCCGCAAGCTGTTCGACGAGGGGGACACGCCGTACCACCTGAAGGTGACGGCGACGGAGACGTTCCCGACGGGCGTGCTGCGCGTGATCTACTCGCCGACCGCGGCGCCCGCCAAGGTGGGCTACGACGAGGTCAAGGACCAGGTGCCCACCAGCAACTGATCCGCCTCGGGGGAGGGAGCCCGATCGTCGTGCACGCGCGTGCATCGACCCGGATCGGGCTCCCGAGGGGGAACCGCGTCGAGTGCGTCGACCGACGTTTACCGGTCCGCGGTGGCGGAGACGGACAGCGCCGGTCGCACTCGTGCGGCGGCCGACCGCCCTAGCTCCGTCTGCGCCCGACGACCCGCCTGAGGGTCAGGTAGGCGACCCCTCCGGCCAGGACCCAGGGCGCGGCGACGATGATCGGGTCGAGCGGGTGGTGCACGCGGTCCACCCGCTTGCCGCGCAGCCGCGACGCGAGCCCGTGATGGCTGAACTCGCTCAGGACGCCGGTCTCGGTGAGCGGGTTGTCGGGGTGGCGGGACAGGAACGACCCGACGGTGCTCTCCACCGCGTCCACCCGGTCCGCCGCGAGCAGGAGCAGCCAGTGGGCGGCGCGGCCCTCGCTGTACCGGCGGTAGGAGTAGCGGCGGATCATCCCGGACAGGCCCTTCGGCGGGCACGAGGTGCCGAAGACCGGGGTGAGGAACTTGTGCTCGATCGACCTCTCCCGCGGCCACTTCTCGGGCTGCCGGTCGGGGAACTCCCAGTGTGCGCCGTTGAGGTTCGGGTCGAACCGCTCCTTCGGCACCGAGGGTCGGTCCTTCGGGTCCAGGTCGGCGCCCCACCCGGGGATCCGGGCACGCAGCTCGTCGCTGGATTCGGCCAGTTTCGGCTTGTCCGGTGTGTAGGGCATCGTCGGGCTCCCGGTCAGGTCAGGCGGCGTTCGGAATGATGAGCGGCTTGATGCAGCCGTCAAGCTTGGCGGAGAAGATGTGGTAGGCCTCGGCGATGTGCTCCAGCGGGATCCGGTGGGTCACGATGTCGCTGGGCTTGAGGTAGCCGTTGCGGATGTGCTCGAACAGGCGCGGCCACTGCCGCTTCACCGGGCACTGGTTCATCCGGAGGGTCAGTCCCTTGTTCAGCGCGTCGCCGAACTTGACGGCGCTGAACATCGGCCCGTACGCGCCCAGCACGGAGACCGTGCCGCCCTTGCGGACCGAGTCGATCGCCCAGTTGAGGGCGACGGGGGAGCCGCCCTGGAGCTTCAGCTTCGCGGCGGTGACGTGCTGGAGGAAGTTGCCGTCCGCCTCAGCTCCGACGGCGTCGATGGCCACGTCGGCGCCCAGGTGATCGGTGATCTTCTTCATCTGCACGACGATGTCGTCGTACTCCGCGAAGTTGTAGGTCTCGGCGTGGGCGAACGAGGCCGCCTTCTCCAGCCGGTAGTCGAGATGGTCGATGACGATGACCCGGCCGGCGCCCATCAGCCAGGCCGACTTGGCGGCGTACAGACCGACCGGCCCGGCACCGAAGACCACGACCACGTCACCCTCGACGATGTCGCCCAGCTGCGCCCCGAAGTACCCGGTGGCCAGCGCGTCGGTGAGCAGGACGGCGTCGTCGTCGTCCATCCACTCGGGGATCGGACTCGGGCCGACGTCGGCGAACGGCACCCGGACGTACTCGGCCTGACCGCCGTCGTAGCCGCCGCAGGTGTGTGAGTAGCCGTAGATGCCGCCCACGGCGGTGGCGTTGGGGTTGACGTTGTGGCAGTTGCTGAACAGCCCCCGGGCGCAGAAGAAGCACGACCCGCAGTACACGTTGAAGGGAACCATCACCCGGTCACCGGGCTTGACGTTCCGCACCGACGGACCCACCTCGTCGATCACGCCGATGAACTCGTGACCGAAGGTCATCCCGACCCGGGTGTCGGGCATCATCCCGTGATACAGGTGCAGGTCCGACCCGCAGATCGCGGCGCGCGTCACTCGTACGATCGCGTCGTTGGGGTGCTCGATGACGGGACGGTCCTTCTCCTCCACCCGGAGGCGGTACGGACCGCGGTAGACCATTGCTCGCATTCGATGCCTCCTGGACCAGTGCGTCGACGGACGACTTGCCCCGGTACCGCCCGAAGCACTGAAATCCCTACCCCCGCGGTCCGAGGGCAAACCGCGACCCGGCGCCGGGGCGACACCGACGGTGTTGTCCGGTCGCCCGCGGCGCCGGCCGTCAGTCGGCGCTGTCGGTGTCGGCCACGCGGTCGGCCGGCGCCTCGCTGATCGGGTGGCCCGTGTCGTCCACCATCCCCGGCGCCATGCTGCCGCCGTGCGCATCCTGCGCCGCCCGGGTCCGCTTCGCCGCCGCGTCCTGCGGCACCCCGGTACGGTCGCCGTCGCGGTGCTGTTCCCGCTCACTCATCCGGTGCGCCCCTCCCTCGGTCCTGCACAGCGGCGGTACCCCGGCGACCGGCGTGGAAACCGGACCGGCCAACCGGGCCACGACCGGCGGCTCCTCGGTGTCCCACCGGATCAAGCCCCGCCCAGATCGGTGCAGTGGGCGATCGTCGCGTCGTCCGCCGCCACCGCGTCGCGCGCCTCCGCCTGCCGGACTCGACGGATGATCTCGGCGGGTCCGTTCGACGCGAGGACGGCCAGGACGCCTGGCCAGTCGGCGAGCCGGAACCGGTCCACCACGCGGCTGGCTCCATTGCTGAGCAGGACGGCGCCGGCCAGCTCGGAGACCGGACAGTTGCCGGTGATGGCCTCCTCCGCCGCCCGCGGGTCGTCCTTGGCCACCCAGAAGCCGCCCGGTTGGTTCCGGTTGGCGCGCAGGTCCCGCAGGATCCGGTGGTACTCGTCGCTGTCCGCGACGACGGCCTCCAGCGCGGCCTCGTACGACCGGCTGATGATCACCTCCCGTGGATCGGTGACGACGAGGGGCGCGCCAGCCGCTCTGTCGAGCACGACGACCGAGTCGCCGAGCACCAGGTGCTCGAAGACGTCGTCGGACCGGCGCAGGATGGCCACGGTCGCCGACGGGCTGATGGGATCGGCGACGTCACAGGTGCCCCGGTGATCGTCCGTCACCTGCTCGATGGCGTCGGCGAGCAGCGCCGGAAGACTGCGGTCCCGCGCGACGGACAGGAGGCTGAGGAGGCGGCCGCCAAGGCGGTTGGCGTACCAGGCCACCCCGTGCCGGCAGACCGATTCGGCGCCGGGAATGCCGGCGCCGTCGATCAGCACCGCCGCCGTGGGTACGGCGCCGGTGAAGTCCTCGTTCACGCGGCCGGGCCGTGCCGCGGCGCTCGCCATCGTCACCCGCATGTCCCGCGCCGCCCTTCCACCGACCGGTGCGTCGAGATCAACGACCGCCGACGCGCCCACCTCCGCCGCGCGGACGCGTCGGGCTCACCCGATCAGCGACGCTACAGACCGTGGGCTTGACGGAGTCCGGCAGCCATCTGCGACGAGCTGTGGTCGGCTCCGACCCCGGCGACCAGGATCACCTCGCCGGCGAGGTGCCTTGTCCGCAGCGTCTTGATCTCCTGGTAGGCGCCGGAGCGGTACCAGGAGCGGGCGTTGGCCAGGTCGGGAAATTCGATGATCACAACGTCACCCGGCCAGTCGCCTTCCAGGACGTCGATGATTCCGCCGTGCACGATGAACCGGCCCTCGAAGGGTGTGAGGGTGGCCTGGATGCGCTCCAGGTACTCCAGCACGTCGGCGTGGATGGGTGCCTTACGCAGGTGTGCGAGCGCGTACGCCGTCATGGGTCTCCGTTCGGGTCGGACCCGGCTCTCGGGGCCGGTGGTGGGACACGGGAGGTTCTCAGGCCGCTGGGAGTCGGTCCAGGAAGCCCAGCACCTGGGTCAGACGCCCGTTCCCGTCGGTGACGACGACGTCGAAGCCGACGATCGGCGCCTCGACACCGTCCGGCCCGAGCTCCCAGGTGAAGCGCGCCTGGTTGTGGTGGCCGTCGACCGGCCCGGCCAACCGGAACGTCATGCCGGGGAACTGGTTCTGCACGGCGGCGATCGTCGCGTCGAGCGCGTCCCGGCCCTCGGCGACGGTCAGCGGGTCGATGTAGCGGCCCTCGGGGGCCCACAGGTCGTCGATGTCCCGGCGCCGCCTGCCCGGGTCGGTCTCGTTCCAGACCGCGATGTAGCGCTCGGCCAACTCGTCGAATGTGGTCGTCATGGATCTCTCCTCGTTCGCCGGAGGTCGTTGCGTCTGGAGGAGATGATTTCCGGCGTGCCGGCCGGCTGTCGATTACGTCGCAGGTAATGGCCTGTGCGACGGTGCGGTCCTAGGGTCGATGGCGTGACGACCATGACCAGGCCGGGGCGACCAGTGGGGGAGTTGCTGCGCGACTGGCGCCGAACCCGCGGGATGAGTCAGCTCGACCTGTCGATCGAGGCGGGGGTGTCGGCCCGGCATCTGAGCTTCGTCGAGACCGGGCGATCCCGGCCCAGCCCGGAACTGATCCTGCGGCTGGCGGAGCAGCTCGAGATGCCCCTGGCGGAGCGCAACACGATGCTGCTCGCCGGCGGCTACGCGCCCGCCTACCCCAGCCACGAGCTGAGCGATCCGGAACTGGCGCCGGTACGCGCCGCCGTACGGCAGATCCTCGACGGGCACTGCCCGTACCCCGCGGTCCTCGTCGACCAGCATTGGCATCTCGTCGACGCCAACCCCGCGGTCGCCCTGTTCACCGCCGGCGCGCCGCCCCACCTCGTCACCCCACCGATCAATGTGCTGCGGCTCAGCCTGCACCCCGACGGCATGGCGCCGCGAATCCTCAATCTGCCCGAATGGCGCGCCCACCTGCTCAACCGGCTGCGCCAGCAGGCCGCGACGACCAACGACCCGGTGCTGTACGACCTGCACGAGGAGCTTCGCGGCTATCCCGGCGACGACGCCCACGCGGCGCCGATCAGCGACGCCGTCTCGCGCGTCGTCATTCCGCTCCGGTACCGCCACAACGACCAGGCGCTGTCCTTCGTCAGCACCACGACCCTCTTCGGCACTCCGCTGGATGTCACCGTGTCCGGGCTGGCCATCGAGGCCTTCTTCCCGGCCGACCCGGCGACCACCGAAACGCTGCACACCCTCGCCACACCCGGCGCGCGTCCGTCGCCGCGCTGATCGTGTGGCGCCGACACCGACGCGTGCCCCGGCCGGGTGATTGGCCGCGACACGCGACGGCGTCGACAACGGTCCTACGTCCGCGCCTCCGGTCTGCGCGAGCGCCGCGCCGATGAGGCCGCCTGCGGCGAAAGGTCAGCTACCCGGCCGGTAGCGCCGCTCGACATGACCCTTGAGGTCCTCCGGGTAGAAGTAGACGGGCCGGAGGTTTCCGCTCGCGTAGCGTTCGACCTGGTCGTTGAAGTGCGGCGAATCCGGGTGGCCGCTCGCGCCGCCCGCCGTCACGGCCCAGGCGCGTAGCCTCGGCCCGAACTCCACGACCGCCACGAAGCTGTTGCCGCTGGTGCCGTAGTAGCGCTTCGTTCCCGGGTAGCGCCTCGCCCCGAACGAGGCGAGTGAGCCCCACTGCGCGGAGGTGAAGGGCACCGGGCTGCTCGGCTTGGCGTCGTCGAACGTCTGGACGATCGCGCCGTCGTTGCGCTGGAAGCGGTTGATCTCGCCCCACGGCACCTGCCAGCTGCCGAAGTCCTGCGTCAACCGTCCCGTTGCGGCTTCGAGCGCCGTGAGCCGCTGTTCGTCGGTGGCGCGCTCGGCCAGGTAGTCCCACATCGACATGCCCGCGTCCCGTGCCGCCTGAGCCAGGGGCGCCCAGAGCGCCTCGCCCCAGAACACCGCCAGCGACGTCGCGGTCGACTGCGCGCCCCAGCGGTAGTCCCAGCCGCGCAGTAGGCCGATGGGGCCGGCGAGGGTGGCCTTCTGCTGGTTGCCCGCGGGCAGTTTGTCCCAGGCCGCGACCAGCCCGGGCACGAGCCGGGCGAAGGCGGTGAGGTAGGTGTCGAAGGCCGCTGCGATGAGCGTCTGCGGGGTGAAGTCGTCCCGCGCGCTGAGCACCCGGATCGCCTGCGGTCCGCGTGGGTTCTCCCCGGCCTGGTCGAAGTAGCGCGGATAGTCGGCGGCGTCGGGGCTGTCCGGGCCGGCCGCGGTCCACGGCCAGTTGTTCGTGTTGAACGCCCAGCCGTTTCGCGGATTCACCGCCTGCGGGAGACTCCGGAGGCTGTGCAGCCCACGCCAGTCGGTGGCCGGGTCGCTGCCGTCGACGGGCCTGCGGTAGTCGAAGCGATCGTCGCGCACCGGCATGAACTGCGGCACCAGGAAGGCGATCTCACCCTTGGAATCCGCGAAGAGCGTGTTGTTCGAGCTGTTGGCCTTCAGGCCCGCCACCTGGATGAAATCGGCGTAGTCCCGGGTCTTGGTGCGCAGGAAGCTCTGCTGCAGCGCCTCGACGGGCCGGTTCATCAGCGCGAACGCGATCCACTTGCCGTCCGCCTCCCGGACGATCGGACCGTGGTGCGTGGCAAGGGTGGCGAAGCTGCGCCGAGCGCGCCCGCCATCGGCCGTGCGGTACGACAGCGTGATCGTCTTCGTCCGCACCGGCCGCAGCGCGTTGCCGTAGCGGTAGGAGTGCCGTCCATCCGCGCCGGTCACGATCGTCTCGGCGAACTCGTCGACGTTGTCCACGCCGCTCGACGTGTGCATCCAGCCGGTGTTCGCGTTGAAGCCCTGGTAGATGAAGAACTGCCCCCAGGTGGCCGCGCCGTACGCGTCGAGCCCTTCCCGGCTCGTCACGTGCTGCTCGGAGCGGAAGAAGAAGCTGGTGTGCGGGTTGATCAGCAGCAACGCGTGGCCGTTGCGCGTGTGGCTCGGCGCGATCGCCATGCCGTTCGAGCCGCTGGGCTCGCGGAACAGCAGGCCGCGCTCCTCATCGGTCATCGGCACCGAGCGCCCGCTGTAGAAGGCTTCGAGCTGGCTGAGTGGCACCCGCTCGATGTCGCCGCCGATGCTGCCCTCGGAGAAGGTCAGCGGCATCCACGGCTCGAACCGCCTGATCACACGCGGCTGCACCTCGGGGTGGGTCGCGAGGTAGTAGTTGAGCCCGTCGGCCCAGGCCTGCATCAGCTTGCGCAGCCAGGACGGGCAGTGCGCGTAGTCCCGCTTGAGCGCGGAGGGGTCGACGTACAACCGCTGGCGCAGGTCCTGCCAGATGGCGCTCTCGCCCTCGGCCTCGGCGAGGCGACCGAGGCTCACCAGGTAGTTTCGCTCGATCCGGTTGAAGTCGTCCTCGGCCTGGGCGTACATCATCCCGAACACCGCGTCGGCGTCGGTCCTGCCCACCACGTGCGGGATGCCCCAGTCATCCCGGGTGATCGTGACGTGCGCGGCCTGCCTGCGCCAGCGGGCGACGTCGGGCGCGGTCCGCGCGGGAGCGGCGGCGGCGCCGGACGGCAGCCCCGCCGCGACCACCGTGGCTCCAGCGGCCAGTCCGGCGGCTCCGCCCAGCACGCGGCGCCGGCTCAGCCCTTCGTTCTGCGGGTGGTTCATGAATGGGTCCACCTTTCTCGGGGGTGCGGGGGGCGTGCCGAGGTGCCCGATCGCGCGGTGGGGACCGCTCCCGAGTTACGCAACGGCTGCTCGTGCCCCGGGTGGACGCGCCCCGCACGTCGAGGGCAGGGCCGCTCCTCGTTGCGCCGCCGCGCCGGCTGCGGGAATCACCGCTGCCCGCGCGGCGGCGCCCGCCACCCGTACCCCGATGTCTCGGCGCAATGGACGGGTCGCGGGTTTCGAACACTCGCCGGTCGATCCCTACCGGACAGACGCGGTCGTGGCGCCGACCGGGTCGCGGCCGTTCAGCCACCGCCTGGCAACGATCATCGCCGCCTCCCGGGTCGCTTGGTGATCAACCTTCCTCCAAGATGACTACCACTCGTTCTGCCGCGCGGCAATAGACACCGGTCGTGCGGTCGACCTCGCCGATCAGCCGGTGCGGCGGGCGCGGGCCAGAGCCAGACCACCGAGAACCATGGCGATCAGGCCCACCACCAGGGCCACATAGGCCCCGGCTCGCCCGTTGCCGGTGCCGATGCCACTGTCGGAGGTGGCCACGACCAGGCCGCCGAGGGCGATGCCGATCAGCCCCACCGCCAGGGTGATCGCGGCTCCGAGTCGCCCCTGTCCGGTGCCGATACGACTGGTGGGGCGGGCCAGGGCCAGCCCACCGATGATCACGCCGGCCAACCCCAGCAGAGCGCCCACGGATGCCCCGAGGCGCCCGGCACTCATGGTGCCCACATCTGCGGCGACCGGTTGACCGGAGACATGTGCGGCGGCCGGCGCGGCGAGCCCGAGGGCTCCGGTCACGGCGGCTCCGGTCGAGGCAAGTACACGTCGGACCGACGTCAGGGCTGTTGATCGACTCATGTCCCGCTCCTCTTTGGTGCTCTCGTCAGGAGCTTGAGCATGTCGCCGGGAGCGCCGCCGGTCGTCCCGCAGCGGGACGCTCTTCGCGCTGCCGCCGGTGGCCCACCCGCCTGCCGCGGATGCGGCAGACGCGGCGACGGTACTGCGGGTGCGGTAGGCGGACGCTCCTCCGCGAGCAGGAGTCGCACCGCGGCGACATCGGGCTATGGTGCGCGCATGAGCACAGGACGGGCCGGTGCCAGAGACTGGGCGATCGCGGTCTGCGTGGCTGCGGTGCTGCTGGTCGCCGGGCGGTCCGGTGGCCACCCCGGCACGGAGACCGACCTGCTGGGCTATGCGTTGTTGGCGGCCGGTGGCCTGGCGCTGGCCGCGCGCCGCCGGGCGCCGGTTCCCGTCCTGGCCGTCACCGGGCTGTGCGCGGTGGGTTACCAGGCGGTCGGCTTCGATGTGCCCGCCGTCGCGTTCCTGTTCGCGGTGTACGCGGCGGTGCGGGCGGGCCACCACGTCACCACGGTCGCGGCCGCCGTGCTGATGCTGGCCGCTCTCCCGCTCGCGGCTCTCGCCCTGCCGCAGGATCTGTCCGTGGGCGAGGCGTTCGCACAGGCCCGGGGCGCCCTCGAGCTGGCGTGGCTGGTGGCCGCCGGTGCCGCGGGTGAGGCGCTGCGGCAGGCCGAGCGGCGGGCGGACGAGGCCGAGCGCACCCGGGAGGAGACCGCGCGGCGGCGCGCCGACGAGGAGCGGCTGCACATCGCGCGGGAGTTGCACGACTCGCTCACGCACCAGATCTCGATCATCAAGGTGCAGGCGGAAGTGGCCGTCCACCTGGCCCGCAAGCGTGGAGAGCAGGTGCCGGAGGCCCTGCTGGCGATCCGCGAGGCCGGTCGTGAGGCGAACCGGGAGCTGCGCGCGACCCTGGAGACGCTGCGCGACGACGACACGGCACCGCCGCACGGGCTCGACCACCTCCCGGAGCTGGTGGAGCGGGCTCGCATGACGGGCCTGGACGCCACGTTGACGATCGAAGGACAACGGCACGACGTGCCGGCCGCGGTGGACCGGACGGCCTATCGGATCGTTCAGGAATCCCTGACCAACATCGCCCGTCATGCCGCCGGCGCCACGGCGTCGGTCCGGGTCGACTACCGTCCGGACGCCCTCGCGATCCAGGTGGACGACGACGGTACGGCCACGCCGGCCGCCGCCCCGATTCCCGGCGTCGGGCTGCTCGGGATGCGCGAACGAGTCACCGCCCTCGGCGGTCGCCTCCGCGCGGAGCCACGCAACGAGGGCGGCTTCACCGTCCACGCCGAACTACCCGTGGGCCGGGCGTCATGATCCGCGTCCTGCTGGTCGACGACCAGCCGCTCCTTCGCAGCGGCTTCCGCGCGCTCCTCGACGTCGAGGACGACATCGAGGTGGTGGCCGAGGCCGCCGACGGAAAGGAGGGCCTGGCTCTCGCCAGGCAGCACCTGCCCGACATCGCGCTCATCGACATACAGATGCCGGTCATGGACGGCATCGAGGCGACCCGGCGCATCGCCGCGGACCCGGCCCTGGCCCAGGTGCACGTCGTGATCCTGACCAACTACGGCCTCGACGAACACGTCTTCCACGCCCTGCGCGCCGGCGCCGCCGGATTTCTCGTCAAGGACATCGAGCCGGAGGACTTCCTGCACGCCATGCGCGTCGCCGCGCGCGGCGACGCCCTCCTCGCACCGTCCATCACCCGCAAGCTGATCAACCGGTACGTCACCGAGCCGCTCCAGGCAGCGGCGGACGCGCGGTTGGAGGCGCTGACCAACCGCGAACGGGAGAGCGTCGCCCTCGTCGCGCAGGGCCTGTCCAACGATCAGATCGCGGAACGCATGGTGATCAGCCCACTGACCGCCAAGACCCACGTCAACCGGGCGATGGCCAAGCTCCATGCCCGTGACCGCGCCCAACTCGTGGTCCTCGCCTACGAATCGGGCCTGGTGGCGCCCCGCAAGCGGTGACGTCGAGGCCAGAGGGCCGAAGGCCTGGCTCCTGCCACCACCGTTCGGCGGGTGTAGGCGCAAAACCGGTGGGTAGGGGGTGGCCATGCTGAAGCGTGCGGTGTGGCAGGGGCTGGTGGCCGGGTTGGCGGGAGCGGCGGTGATGACCGCGGCGGAGAAGCTGGAGCAGCGGGTGACCGGGCGGCCCGACTCCCATGTGCCGGCCCGCGTGCTGGCGCGGCTCACGGGCATGCCGGAGGCGCCGAAGCGTCAGCCGCGGTGGCGGAACCTCGCCATGCACTACGGGCAGGGCGCGCTCGTGGGCGTGCTGCGCGCCACCATGGCACAGGCTGGCCTGCGGGGTCCGTTGGCGTCGGGGATGTTCACCGTGGTGCGGCTGACCAGCGATCAGATTCTGGAGAACGCCACCGGAGTGGGAGCCCCGCCGCAGACCTGGCCACGGTCCGAACTCGCCGTCGACGTCCTGCACAAGTCCATCTACGGATTCGCCACCGGGGCGGTCGCGGATGCCCTCGCCGCCCGTGACGGCGCCGGTCCCGGCCAGCGGCACGCGGCGTTGCGCCCCGGTCGCCGTTCCGACGTCGGCCCCCTGCCGCGCGCCGCAGCCCACGCCGTTCCGGTACGGCGGAGGTAGGGCCGGTACCGGGTTCCGACAGCTGTCACCGTCCAGGCGGAATACGCGCGGCGCGCAGGAGGCCGTCACTGGGCGGTGGTCTGCGCCGCCAGCAGATCCAGTACGGCGTGGACGTCACCGGTGCGCTCCAGCGTTCGGCGCTGTCGTCGGGCGCCCGTGCCGTCTCGGCGTAGCCGGGCCAACTGCGCCAGCACGTAGCCGAGGTTGCCGTGCCGCAGGAGCGCCGGCGCGACGGTGGCGAAGAGGTCGTCGACGAGTTCCCAGGCCGGGCGGGCTCCGCCGGCGCGCAGGTCGATGAGAGTGCCGTCGAGCCCGTCGTGCGCTGCCCGCCAGTGCGCGGCGGACACCAGGCAGCCTCGGACGCGAGGCGCGGCGACGCCGGCCTGGATGTCCTCGATCAGGGTCGCGACCAGCGCGCGGACCAGCCCGGCGACCAGCACCGTGTCGTCGACGGTGGCGCACACGTCGCCGACACGGATCTCCACGGTGGGGTAGGCGGCGGACGGGCGGGCGTACCAGTAGACCATCGCCTCGTCGAGCATCACTCCGGCCGTGACCAGCGCGGCGACGGTCTCCTCGTAGTCGGCGGTGGAGGCGAAGTGCGGGGTGGGGCCGATGCTGGGCCAGCGTTCGAGCTGCATGGAGCGCCAGCTGGCGTGGCCGGTGTCGCCCCCGTCGTGCAGGGGTGAGTTGACGGTGATGGCCTGGATGACCGGCAGCCACACTCGGAGGTGGTTGCAGACCTGCACGGCCAGTTCCCGGTCGGGGATGCCGACGTGGATGTGGCAGCCGCAGACGGCCGGGTCGTGGGCGACCGGTCCGTAGCGGTGCGACATGGCGTGGTAGCGCGGTTTGTCCGGTACCGAGCGGTGTGGTTCCGCGACGGGGGTCGCACCGACCGCCATCAGGCGGGCGCCCGCGTTCGCCGCGGCCCGCGCCGCGGCTGCCCGTAGCTCCACGAGCTGGTCCCGGAGCTGGTCGAGCTCGGTGCAGACGGGCGTGACCATCTCGATCATGCTGTGCCGGAACTCCTGGCGGCTCTGTTCGCGGGCGCCGCCGTGCAGGGCGGTCAGAACCTGGTCGGCCACCGGCATGTTCACGCCCGTCTCCGGATCCAGGAGCAGGTACTCCTCCTCCACGCCGAGGGTCAGCACGTCCGTGCCGGGTCGGGCGGCGGTGGCGACCGTTGGACGTTGCGTCATCGTGCGTCCGCTCCTGTCATGGCCAGAGGTCGCCGCGATTTCCCGGTCCTCAGGGGGACAAACCCCGCAGGGTCGACCGACCGCCGGTCCGGACGCGTCGCCCGACCGCGTTGTCACGGCCGCCGAGGCCGCCCCGCCCCGGCCTCCCGCGCACGGAGACCGGGACCGGCCCGTACGCCCGCGTCAGTCCAGGGCGTCCTTCACCTTCTTGACCACGTTGGTGACTCCCTGGGCGTGCGCTCCGGCGGCGTCACCGGTCTTGCCCGGACCGCGGGAGCCGTCGTAGGTGGCGTACAGCTTGGGGTCGGGCGGCGGGGGCAGGGCCGTGTCATCGGTGAGCGGCGTCGCCTGTGCCAGGTAGGTCAGGTCGGGTCCGCCGATGAGGCTCGGCCCCTGCGCCCAGCGGCCCTCGCCGGCCTGACTGTCGGTGCCGAAGCTCCAGAAGGTGTGGTTGTGGTCCTTGTTCTCCTCGTCGAAGTTCGAGTTCTCGATCCCGTGGTCGGAGTAGCCGTCGGCGATGAGCTGCTCGATGCCCAGGAGCCACTGCTGCTGGTGGTAGGTGTCACGGGCCAGGTTGAACCGCAGCATCTCCTTCACACCGGGGTCGTCGGTCATGTTCATGACCCGGCTGGTCTGGAGCCGGCTCTGCGCTTCCGCGGCGACGTTGGAGCGGAAGTCCGCCAGGAGATTGCCGCTGGCGACGATGTAGCCGGCGTTCCACGGGACGCCCTGGCTGTCCCGGGGCAACGGGCCGCCTCCGCCGACGATGGCGTGCTGCGGGTTCATCCCGCCGATGACCGCGGCCAGCACCGGGTTGGCGGCGACCGCCTTCTCCGTCGTCTCGGCGGGGGCGCCCTCCAGGAGCCGGGCCAGCATGGTCGTGAGCATCTCGACGTGACCAATCTCCTCGGTCCCGATGTCCATGATCATGTCTTTGTACTTGCCGGGGACTCGGCAGGTCCAGCCCTGCCAGAGGTACTGCATCATCACGGTCATCTCGCCGAACTGCCCGCCCAGCACCTCCTGGAGCTTCGCCGCGAACAGGGCGTCCGGCTTCTCGGGCTTGGCTTGGAACTGCAGATATCGGTCGTGTCTGAACACGGCGGCCTCCTGTCGGAATGGACGAGCGTGTCGCCCGCCGGCGACGTGCCGTCCGCATCCCCACCACGCCGGCCCGCCGGTGCCAACCCGTGACCCCTGCGGGCCACGGCATCGGCGGCTCGTCGCGGGCCGAACGTCGGTGTCCAGCGTGGCTCGGTGGACGACGAGTGTTCCGCGCTCCACCCTCGGATCGACCCTGCCGGGTGCTACCCCTCCGCGCTGACGGACACCTGTGGCGCCGCATCGTGGTTGGGGTGACGCTCAGGCCGCACCGACCGACCGGCTCTCGCGGCAGCTTGGGCGGGGAGTGCCGTCACGGGCCTGGGCTGGTCTCCGCCCGCTCGACGAGCCTGGGCCCCTGGTGAGCGTGAAGCTCTCCAGGGCGCCGGTCGTGGCGAGGATGTAGGTGACGCACGGTGCGGGGTCGCGCAGGACGATCGCGGCTTCCGCTTCAGCGGCGATGTCCTGGGCCTGAAGCAGCGCGCTTACGCCATGTGCGCCGAAGAACCTCACCGCGGACAGGTCCACCGCGATCACCGGCGAAGGTGGGCGGCAGACGAACTCCATCAGCTCGGTGAGCAGGTGCGCGTTGCTCATGTCGATCTCACCCGAGACGGTGATCAGCTTGGTCGAGCCGTCGCTGGTCAAGGCCAAAGACATGATCGGGTCGCGAAGCCGGTCGCCGTCTCCGACGGCAGTAGGCCGGTGACTCCCGTGGGTGCGAGGTATTCCGTCGGTCAAGATGGCGCCTCCGCGCTCCGTAGAACGGGCCCGTCGCCGTGTTGCGATCCGCGGCAGGGGCGGGCATTGGAGGGCACCTGTCTTGACCCGAGATCGTCTCTACCCTGAGAGGCCGGCCTTACGCGTCACCGATCTGGCGGATTTCCTGTGTCACGCGCGGCTGGCGGCGCTGGTGCTCCGCCTGTTGGCCTTCTGGATCGCCTCGACGAGCTGGGGCTTGGTCATTCGGGACCGGCCTCGGATCTCCAGCTTCCGGGCGACGTTCATCAGGTGCTCCTTGCTGGCGTTGGCATCGACGCCACCGGCCGTTCGTCCTGCCTTGGACCCTCGGCCGCGCGCGGCCTGCCTGTCGCTGGGACCCTTGCGAGACTTGGCCTCCCAGTGATCGCCGACCTTCTCGAACGCGTGTTTGACGGCGGCGAAGGCGGTCCGGTGAGCCCGCTCGCCCTCGCCGTACTCCTCGACCGCCGAGTCGTGCGCCTTGACGTAGGTGTCCTGCGCCTTCTTGGGCGACCGCTTCAGCGTCGCCGGCATGTCCTTGCTCGCGGGCATCACATACCTCCTCCGGATGCGTTGCCACCTCACGTGCCCGACGGTGCGGCCGACCAAACTCGTGACGAATTGTCACGTCCAGGCCGCCGGAGGCTCCGTCATCGTTCCGGGGCGCGCGCACGGGAGAGCGGGCGGGCCACCACCGAAACCCGAACTGGTGCTGTCCCTCCGGTTCGCCGCAGCCGCCGGGGGTACCGGCACATCCTGGAGAGCGGTTCGAAACGAGGAGGCGGCGATGGCGAACGCGACAGTGTCGGACCTGGTGGTCGCCCGACTGGGGGACTGGGGTGTGGACCGGGTCTTCGGCTACTCCGGCGACGGCATCGACGGGGTCATGGGCGCGCTGCGCCGCGCTGGCCGGCCGGAGTTCGTGCAGGCCCGGCACGAGGAGACGGCGGCGTTCATGGCCTGTGGGCACGCGAAGTACACCGGCGGACTGGGGGTGTGCCTGTCCACCCAGGGTCCAGGTGCGGTGCACCTGCTCAACGGCCTCTATGACGCGCGGCTGGACTCCCAGCCGGTGCTCGCGATCGTCGGCCAGCAGGTGACCTCGGTGCTGGGCAGCGCCTACCAGCAGGAGATCGACCTCGTCCGGCTTTACGGCGACGTCTGCTCCCAGTTCGTGCAGACCGCGTACACGGCCGAGCAGCTGCCGATGCTGCTCGACCGGGCGATCCGCTCCGCCCTGGCGACCCGTAGCCCGACCTGCGTGATCCTGCCGCACGACGTGCAGA
This sequence comes from Micromonospora sp. CV4, assembly GCF_003667455.1. Lineage (NCBI taxonomy): Bacteria > Bacillati > Actinomycetota > Actinomycetes > Micromonosporales > Micromonosporaceae > Micromonospora > Micromonospora sp. CV4. The sequence goes on from NZ_RCVI01000282.1 coordinate 26,329, forward strand.
CCGCGCCCGCCCCCGATCTGGGCGCGCGTCAGCACGGGATCATGGTGACCAGCCCTGGGATGCCGGTGCCCGAGCTGCGCCCCCGCGCCGACGACCTTCGTGCCGCAGCCGACCTGCTGAACGCCGGCCAACGGGTGGCGATTCTGGTGGGACAGGGCGCCCGCGCCGCCGCCACCGAGGTGAATGAGCTGGCTGAGGCGCTCGGCGCGGGGGTGGCCGCGTCGCTGCTGGGCAAGCCGGTGCTGGACGAGGCCCTGCCGTTCCACACCGGCGTGATGGGGCATCTGGGCAGCACCGCCAGCAGCGTACTGATGGGGGAGTGCGACACCCTGATCATCGTCGGGAGCAACGACCCCTGGTCGGAGTTCTACCCCGCTCCCGGTCAGGCACGGGCGGTGCAGATCGACATCGACGGGCGACGCATCGGCATGCGGTACCCGGTGGAGGTGCCGCTGCTCGGTGACGCCGCCACGACCATCCGTGCCCTGCTGCCGTTGCTCACGCCCAGACCTGACCGGAGCTGGCGGCAGCGCATCGAGGGCGAGGTGACCCGCTGGCGGGACATCGCCCAGCAGCGGGCCACTGCCGACGCCGACCCGCTCAACCCGCAGTACGTGCTGCACGCCCTCACCGACCGGCTGCCCACCGACGCGCAGGTGTCGGTGGACGTCGGGTCGGTGACCTACTGGTACGCGCGGCACCTGCGGTTGCCCGTCGGCGTTGACGCGCACCTGTCCAGCACCCTGGCCTCGATGGGCTCGGCGCTGCCGTACGGGCTGGCCGCGAAACTCGCCACCCCGGACCGCCCGGTGGTGGCGCTCGCCGGTGACGGGGCGATGCAGATGAACGGACTGGCCGAGCTGCTGACCGTCGCGCACCGGTGGCGGGACTGGGCCGACCCGCGGTTCGTGGTGCTGGTGCTGCACAACCGGGATCTGGCCGAGGTCAGCTGGGAGCAGCGGGAGATGGAGGGCGATCCCCGCTTCGTCGAGTCCCAGCGCCTGCCCGACGCCCCGTACGCCCGTTGGGCCGAGCTGCTGGGCCTGCACGGAGTTCGCGTCACCACACCCGCCGAGGTCGACGCGGCCTGGGACCGCGCCCTGTCGGCGGACCGGCCCACGCTCATCGAGGCGATGGTGGATCCGGCGATTCCGCTGCTCCCGCCGGCACAGCCGTACGAGAAGGTCGAGGCGATGTACCAGGCGCTCGGCCGCGAGGACACCGACCTGGGCCGGCGGGCGCTGGCGCACCTGCGCCGGGAGCGAGCCACGGAGGGCTTCGACGACCCGCAGTGACGGCGGCGTCCGGGGACCGGACGGGCCGTTCGAGCCCACCGGTGGGTGGTCCCGCAGCGAAGTGCCATGACTGTTGGGTGTTTGCGCGGACCAGGACGGGAGAAGTGTGACGATCAGGGGCGGAGGGGAGTCTGATGAGGCAGCCGCGGCAGTCGGTGCACGCCTTCGTGGGCACTGCGCTGACGGTCGTCGTTGCCGGCGTGGTCGCGGTCCTCACCCATCAGCCGTGGTTGTTTCCCAGTCTCGGGCCGGCGGTGATGCTGCACGTGGAGAAGCCGGGCGCGCCCCAGTCGTCGCCGCGCAACACCCTCATCGGGCACGGGGTGGCACTGCTGGCCGGGTACGTGTTCCTCGTCGTCTGCGGACTGTCCGACGAGCCCTCGGTGCTTCAGGAGGGAGTCGACGGGCTGCGGATCGTCGCGGCGGCCGGGTCGCTGGCGGTGACCGCGACGGTGCTGGTGCTGCTGAAGGCGTCGCATCCCCCGGCGGGCGCGACGACGCTGATCGTGAGTCTGGGCCTGCTCCGCACCCCGACGCAGTTGCTCATCGCTGCCGGCGCCGTGGTGCTGGTCACCGTGGTGGACTGGCTGTACGGGCGGGTGTCGGGCCGGCCCATGCCGGTGTGGGCGGCGTTCGAAGAGTCGACGAGGGGAGCGCGGAATGGTTGACCGGATTGCCGATCCGTGGGGTGAGCGGACCCCGTACGGGCCGGGGCAGGAGTGGCCGGTCCGGGTGGACCGGTTCCTCGACGGTGACCGCACCGAGGCGGACGTCGATCGGTGGGCCCAGTCGGCGTCGATCCTGCACTCCAACGGAGACGCGATGGACATCGCGGTCGCTGGCGGCAGGATCGTCGGAGTGCGTGGCCGCGCGGTCGACCGGATCAACCGGGGACGGCTCGACCCGAAGGACCTGTACGGCTGGCAGGCCAACCACAGCTCGGACCGGCTGACCCGCCCGCTGGTCCGCGACGGCGACCGCCTGGTGGAGACGGACTGGGACACGGCGATGGGCCGGGTCGTCGCCCGCTCGAAGGAGCTGCTGGACGGGCCGGGCGGCTGGGGTCACTTCGGCTTCTACACCACCGGGCAGCTGTTCCTGGAGGAGTACTACACCCTCGGCGTGATCGGAAAGGCCGGTCTGGGCACACCGCACATGGACGGCAACACCCGGTTGTGCACCGCCACGGCCGCGGCGGCGCTGAAGGCCAGCTTCGGCACCGACGGGCAGCCCGGCTCGTACACCGACGTCGACCACTGCGACGCGATCGCGCTGTGGGGCCACAACGTCGCCGAGACCCAGACGGTGCTCTGGATGCGGATGCTGGACCGGCGGCGTGGGCCGAACCCGCCGGCGATGCTCGCGGTCGACCCGCGGGCCACGCCGGTCGCGCGGGAGGCCGACCTGCACCTCGCCGTCCGTAACGGCACGAACATGGCGCTGATGAACGGGCTGCTCCGCGAGATCATCCAGCGGGGTTGGTACGACCCCGACTACGTCGACGCGCACACACTCGGGTTCGAGGAGCTGTGCCGGACGGTCGACGGTTATCCACCCAGTCGGGTGGCCGACATCTGCGACGTTCGGGCCGCCGACGTGGAGCGGGCCGCCGAGTTGCTCGGCACCTGCCAGCGGCTGCTGTCGACGGTTCTCCAGGGCTTCTACCAGTCCAACCAGGCCACCGCCGCCTCCTGCGCCGTCAACAACGTGCACCTGGTCCGGGGCATGATCGGTCGCCCGGGCGCGGGGATCTACCAGATGAACGGCCAGCCCACGGCACAGAACACCCGGGAAACCGGCGCCGACGGCGACCTGCCCGGCCTCCGGAACTGGGACAACGAGCAGCACATCGCGGAGCTGGCACGGCTGTGGAACGTCGAGGTCGACACCATCCCGCACTGGGCGCCGCCGACGCACGCCATGCAGATCTTCCGGTACGCGGAGCAGGGCTCGATCAAACTGCTCTGGATCTCCGCCACCAACCCGGCGGTATCCCTTCCCGACCTGTCGCGCATCCGGCGGATCCTCAAGCAGCCGGAGCTGTTCGTGGTGGTGCAGGATCTGTTCCTGACCGAGACCGCCGAGCTGGCCGACGTGGTGCTGCCCGCCGCGACCTGGGGTGAGAAGACCGGCACCTTCACCAGCGTCGACCGCACCGTGCACATCTCGGAGAAGGCCGTCGACCCGCCCGGCGAGGCCCGCGCCGACCTGGACATCTTCCTCGATTACGCGCGACGGATGGACTTCCGCGACCGCGACGGCGCGCCACTGATCCGGTGGACCGGGCCGGAGGAGGTGTTCGAGGCGTGGAAGGAGTGTTCCCGGGGGCGTCCCTGCGACTACAGCGGCATCACCTACGAGCGGCTGCGCGGCGGCTCCGGCATCCAGTGGCCCTGCAACGACGACCACCCTGACGGCACCGAGCGGCTCTACACCGACGGCCGGTTCAACACCGACCCCGACTACTGCGAGACGTACGGCCAGGATCTCGCCACGGGCGCCGAGTTCACCGAACCCGAGTACCGCGCCAAGGAGCCGAACGGACGGGCGTTCCTGCACGTCGTCGACTACCAGCCCTCACCCGAGGTGCCCGACGAGGAACACCCGATGCTGCTCACCACCGGGCGTACCGTCTACCAGTTCCACACCCGTACCAAGACCGGCCGAGCCCCGCAGCTCAACCAGGCCGCCCCGGAGGTGTGGGTGGAGCTCAACCCGGCCGACGCCGACCGGCTCGGCATCGTCGAGGGTGACCTGGTCGGCGTCTCCTCCGCTCGCGGCGCGATCCAGGCGCGCGCCCGGCTCTGCGGCATCCGCCCCGGCGTGGTGTTCCTGCCGTTCCACTACGGCTACTTCGACCAGGACCCGGCCGAGCGCACACCGCGCGCGGCCAACGAGCTGACCATCACCGCCTGGGACGCCGTCTCCAAGCAGCCCATCTTCAAGGTGGCCGCGGTCGCGGTGGCGAAACTCGCCGACGGGCGGGGCGTACCCTCGCCGGCGCCGACGGTCGGCGGCAGCGAGCCGCCCCCGGACGCCGACGTGCCGGCGACCGTCGGCGGACCGGCCGCCCGGGCCACCAGCGGGAAGGAGTGAGTCGTGCACCTCGCCCACTACCTCGGTCTGCTGCACCGCGCACAGGTCAATCTCGCCGACGCGTTCCGGCAGGTCGCCGAGGCCCACGCCGACGAGCCCGACGTCCAGCACCTCTGCCAGCAGCAGGCCCAGCGCTGCGACGCGCACGCCGAACAGCTGCGCCCGTTCGCCGCCCGCTACTCCGAGGACGCCCCGGCCGAACCCGACCGGCTGCACTCGCAGCTGTTCACCGGCACCCGCACCGGCGGTCTCGGCCTCCTGCGTGACCTGCAGGACCTGTACCTGATGGCGGCCGAGTGCGACATCGCCTGGACCGTCGTCGGACAGGCCGCCTACGGGGTCCGGGACAAGGACCTGCTCGCGACGGTGCAGGGCTGCGAGGGGGAGACGGCGATCCAGCTCAAGTGGCTGCGTTCCCGGATGAAGCAGGCCGCCCCGCAGGCACTCGTCGTCGCCGACTGACGGGGCCGGCCATGCCGGCCCGCACAGGCTCCTCGGCAGCCTCGGGCATGGCCAGGACACAGGCGGGTAGCGCAGGTGGACCGCAAGCCGATCAAGGAGATGACCATGACGATCACCATGTCGATGCTGGAGACCTATCCGAAGTCGATCAACCTCGACCGGGCGAAGCTGGCCGCGACCATCGACACGCTCAACGGCTGCGCACAGGCGTGCACGGCCTGCGCGGACGCCTGCCTGAGCGAGGACAGCGTCGCCGAGTTGACCAAGTGTGTGCGTACCGACCTGGACTGCGCCGACATCTGCACCACCACCGCCCGGGTGCTGTCCCGGCACACCGGCTATGACGCCAACATCACCCGCACTCTGCTGGAGGCCTGCGCCACCGCCTGCAGGTCCTGCGGTGACGAGTGCGCCAGGCACGCACAGATGCACGAACACTGCCGGATCTGCGCCGACGTGTGCCGGGCCTGCGAGCAGGCCTGTCGCGACCTGCTGGCGACCATCAGCTGAGCGCGCGGAGGCGGTCGGCCAGAGTGTCGCGGAAGAAGTCGAGGAAACCGTCGGGGTCCGGGCCGGCGTTCTGCAGCACGAGGTGGTCGAAGCCCGCGTCCACGAACTTGCGCACGGCCTGGACGTGGGTCTCGGGGTCGGGGCCGACGGCGAACTGCTGCCGGATGTCGTCCTCGGTGACCGTGCCGGACGCGGCGTCGAAGTTGACCGGGTTGGGCAGCTCACTCATCACCTTCCAACCGGTGACCGCCCACCGGCTGGTCTCCCAGGCCGCCTGCACCGCCTGCTGCTCGTCGGTGGCCCAGGCCACGGGAACCTCGGCGTAGCGGGGCCCGGTCCCGCCGCCGCGCTGGTAGGCCTGCACGAGGTCGGGTTCGGGCTCGGTGGCGAACAGCCCGTCGCCGAGCTCAGCGGCGATCGCCACCGACGCGGGGCCGCTGGCCGCGACGGCGATGACGGGCGCCTGCTCCGGCAGGTCGAACACCCGTGCGTCCTCCAACTGGAGGTGCTTGCCCTCGTAGGACTGGTAGCCGCCGGACCACAGCAACCGGATGATCTCCAACGCCTCCCGCAGCCGCTCGTGCCGCCCGCGCGCGCTGGGGAAGCCCTGGCCGACGACGTGCTCGTTGAGCCGTTCGCCGGCGCCCACGCCGAGGGTGAACCGGCCGCCGGAGATGATCGCCAGAGTGGCAGCCGCCTGCGCGATGATCGCCGGGTGGTAGCGCATGGTCGGGCAGGTCACCCCGGTGGCCAGGCCGACCCGGTCGGTCTGCACGGCGATCGCCCCGAACACCGTCCAGGTGAACGACGAGTGACCCTGGACGTCCAGCCACGGGTGGTAGTGGTCGCTCATCTCCACGAAGTCGAAGCCCACCTGCTCGGCGCGGACCGCCTGCCGGATGATCTCCTTCGGGCCGAATCCCTCGGTGGACAGCTTGTATCCGATCCGCATGCCGTTCTCCTTGACCGGTCCGTGCCGCTGCTGTCCGTCACCCTCTCACCGATCGGGCTCGCAGAAGCGGGGTTCCGCCGGTCGTCAGCCGGGAAGGGTGATGCCGCCGATCGGGGCGAGCACCTCGCCGGTGTAGTAGGACGAGAGTTGGTCGCTGGCGAAGAACACGTACGAGGGAGCGATCTCGTCCGGTTGCGCGGCGCGTCCCATCGGCACCTGCTGGCCGAACTCCTGCACCTTGTCCGCGGGGAACGTGGCCGGGATCAGGGGCGTCCAGACCGGTCCGGGGGCGACACAGTTGACCCGGATTCGCTTCTTGATCAGGGATTGGGCGAGGGAGTAGGTAAGGGCGATGATCGCGCCCTTGGTGGCCGAGTAGTCGATCAGATGGCCGTTGCCCTTGAGGCCGTTGATCGAGGCCGTGTTGATGATCGCCGAATTCTCCGGTAGGTGGTCGAGGGCCGCCTTGGTCACCCGGTAGTAGCTGTGGATGTTCACGGCGAAGGTCCGCTGCCACTGCTCTTCGGAGATTTCGGTGAGCGAGTTGGCGTTCTGTTGGTAGGCGACGTTGTTCACCAGGAGATCCAGACCGCCGAGTTCTCGCACCGCACGGGTGACCACCTCCGCGCAGTGCCGGGGGTCGGCCAGGTCGCCCGGGAGCAGCACGCACCGCTGTCCCGTCGCCTCGACCAGTTCGGCGGTCCGTCGGGCGTCGTCGTCCTCGCTGAGGTAGGCCACGGCGACGTCCGCGCCTTCCTTGGCGAAGGCGACCGCGACGGCACGCCCGATGCCCGAGTCACCACCGGTCACCAGGGCTCGCCTGCCTCGGAGCAGGTCGCGGCCGGTGTATTCGGCCATCTCGCCGCGTGGCCGCGGGTCCATGCCGGCGGTCTCGCCGGGGTAGGGCTGCTCCTGCGGGCTGGGATTGGGCATTTGATCGGCAGCGGTCACCTTCTGCCGTTACCCGATGATTGCCGGATAAACCTGTGCCGACCCGCTGGCTTCCGACTCACGGCAGGACGGCGAGCAGTGCCTGGCGAGCCCCGACGCTCGCCAACTCGCTGTCCAGGGGGCGGTCGAGCAGTTCGGCGAGACGAGGCACGAGAAACGGTGCGACCGCGACCGTGGTGGGCTCGGCGGCGCCGGTGCTGATGCCGGGCGGCATCCGGCCCCAGTTCCACCAGACATGATCGCCGGCGGAATTGGCCGGGTCGGCCACGGCGGTCACGGCTCGCAGGAGCGTGCGGTACTCGCCCGGCCGTAGGTGGATCACCGCTGGGCGGTCGTCCGCCTGCCCGAACAGGCGCATGAGGTCCAGTTCGGTGACCGGCCCGGCGGGCAGCGCGGCCACCGCGCCGTCCACCGCGCCCTGGTTGGTGTGCTCGCTGGCGAGGACCAGCCCGGCGTCCGCCCCGGTGCTCTCGTGCAGCGCGCGAGCGATGAGGCGGGGAAGGTAGTGCGTCGCGCCGGTACGGCCCAACCAGTCGTGTCGGCTCTGCCCGAGGACGTTCGCGGCCGCCGCATCGAGGGCGTCGACGGCCGGATCGCGTCGCGGCGGTCGTCGGCCGGGCACCGGGTGAACGCCACGGATCCGGGCGCGGCCGGCGCCGGACGGCAGGTCGGCCACGAGGACGGACGCCGCGAAGATGTGCGGATGCCCGAACGGGACACCACCGAGTGTGCCCACCCAGGAGCCGGGGTGTGCCCGCCCAGGACGAGATCGACGCTGCTGATCCAGGGCCTGGTGAGCTCGGCCAGCCGGTCGCTCCGGGCGCCCGTGGCGGTGCTGCCCGGCTGCGGCCACCAGTCCACACCGTCGTGCAGCAGGACGACCACCCAGCGAGCGCCGTCGGCGCGCAGGTCGACGCTGAGCTCGGCAACCCGTTGTGGCCAGCCGTCGAGCGGCGGCGGGGCGACGGCGAACCGGTGCGTGAACGGGTGGGTCACGCCGACCACACCGACGGGACCGCCGGAGGTGTCGATGATCGTGGACGCTGGTAGGCCGACGTCGACGTTCGCGCACAGCAGCGGATAGGGCAACAGCCCGGCAGCCACCCGCAGCGCCGGCACGCCCTCGTCGAATTCGTGGTTGCCCGCGGCGGCCGCGTCGACAGGCAACTGCGCCAGCTCCTGCCATGGCCGGCGCCCGAGCAGCGGTTGCACCGGCCCGACGGCAAGATCGCCCGCGTCCAGCCACAGGGTCGGTTGCGACTCCCGCTCCCACTCCAGCAGCTCCGCCAGGCCAGCGCAGGTGCCCGCGGTGCCGTAGCTCGTCCGCAGTGGCACGAACGCCGCGCCCAGGTCGGTGGTGGCCAGGATCCGCACAGCGGTACCGGGCCGCGCCGTCGGCAAGGCATCCATCATGTCGAATGTAGGCGAGGTGGCGGGGCCACGCGAACTGTTCGCCCGGGTTCGAGCCGTGATCAGGGCGCCGTCGGGGGCCGCAATCTCCACACCGGACGCACCCCCGCGAAGAAGTCGATGATCTACAGGTTGGGGCGGATCCGAGGGGGTAGGGGTCTGCCCATGCGCGTTCTTGGCATCAATGCGATCTTCCACGATCCCGCAGCCGCCCTGGTGGTCGACGGTCGGGTGGTCGCCGCCGGCGAAGAGGAGCGGTTCAGCCGCCGCAAGCACGGCAAGCGACCCGTTCCCTTCTCCGCCTGGGAGCTGCCCGAGTTGTCCGCCGCCTGGTGTCTGGCCAGCACGGGGGTGGACGTCGACAGCCTCGACGCGGTCGCGTACTCCTTCGACCCCGGACTCTGCGGCGACGTGGCTGAGCTGGGACTCAACGACCCGTGGGACTGGTTGCGCGTCGACTACGCGCGGCGGGCCCCGCAGTTCCTCGCCGCCGCCCTGCCCGGGCTGGACCCGGGAAAGGTGCGGTTCGTGCCGCACCACGTGGCACACGCCGCGTCCGCCGGGTTGGCTGCCCCGACGGCCGGCGACGACACCGCAGTGCTGGTGCTCGACGGGCGCGGCGAGGTGGCCAGCCACCTGGCCGGCGTCTACCGCGACGGACGGTTGTCCTCGCTGTACTCACAGCAGCTCCCGCACTCGCTCGGCCTGCTCTACGAGGACCTGACCCGCCACCTCGGTTTCCTGCACTCCAGCGACGAGTACAAGGTGATGGCACTGGCGTCCTACGGCCGGCCACGGCACCTCGGCACACTCCGTGAGATGGTCCGGGTCACCGATGACGGCGGCTTCCGCATCGAGACGATCGACTGGGCCAGCCTCGCCAAGGCGCGGACCGTCGACGGGGAGATGGGCGACGACCACGCCGACCTGGCCGCCAGCGTGCAGGCCAGGCTGGAGGAGATCATCCTCGACCTGTCCCGCTGGCTGTACGAGGCCGCGGGCGGCCCCACCACCCTGGCGATGGCGGGCGGGGTGGCGCTGAACTGCGTGGCCAACGCGCGGATCGCCGCCGAGGGGCCGTACCGGGACGTCTGGGTCCAGCCGGCGGCCGGCGACGCGGGCACCGCGCTGGGCGCGGCCCTGCACGTGGCCGGCGAGCTGGGCGACCGGTCGACGCCCATGGCCGGGGTGGACCTCGGTCGGGGTTGGTCGGACGAGGAGTTGGAGGCCGAGCTGCGCCGGGCGGCGCTGCCGTACACCCGGCCGGATTCGATCGCCGCCGAGGCCGCCCGGGTGCTCGCCGACAACGGGATCGTCGCCTGGTATCAGGGACGCAGCGAGTACGGCCCTCGGGCACTGGGCCACCGGTCGTTGCTCGCTCACCCCGGTGACCCGGCGACCACCACCCGGATGAACGACGTCAAGGGCCGGGAGCAGTTCCGGCCGATCGCCCCGATGGTTCACGCGGACCGTTTCGCGGACATCTTCGAGGGGGCGTACCCCAGCCCCTACATGCTCTTCGTGCACCGGGTGAAGCCGGAATGGCGCGATCGGATTCCGGCCGTCACCCACGTCGACGGCACGGCCCGGGTGCAGACCGTCCACCCCGAGACCGAGCCACTGGTGGCCGAGCTGCTGGCCGGGTTCGAGCGGCTCACCGGGCTGCCGGTGGTGGTGAACACCTCGCTGAACACCGCCGGCCGTCCCATGGTGGACACGCCCCGCGAGGCGATGGAGCTGTTCGGCTCCGCGCCGGTCGACCTGCTAGCCCTGGGACCGTTCGCGGTGCACCGGCGCGCGCTGGCTGGCAACCGATGATCAGCATCGTCGTTCCCACGCTCGGCCGGCCCAGCCTCGCCATCCTGCTGGACGCCCTCGCCGGCCAGCTCGCCGAGCTGCCGGAGGTCGAGCTGCTGCTGATCGACGACCGCCGCGACGACACCGGCGAGCTGGCGGTGCCGGGCGCCCTGGCGGCGTACACGAAGGTGCTGCACGGTCGCGGCGCCGGCCCGGCAGCGGCCCGCAACCTGGGCTGGTTGGACTCCTGCGGCCGGTGGGTGGCCTTCCTCGACGACGACGTGGTGCCGGCCCCGGACTGGGCCCGGCGGCTGCGCGACGACCTCGCCGTGGCCGACCGGGTGGGGGGCGTGCAGGGCGTGGTGGTGGTGCCGCTGCCGGCGGGCCGCCGCCCGACCGACTGGGAACGCGGCACCGCCGGCCTCGCCGAGGGGCGGTGGATCACCGCCGACATGGCCTACCGGCGGGCGGCGCTGGCCGCCGTCGGGGGCTTCGACGAACGCTTCCCCCGCGCCTACCGCGAGGACGCCGAGCTGGCCCACCGGGTCCGGCTCGCCGGCTGGGACCTGGTCCGGGGCGAGCGCCGGGTGACCCATCCGGTACGCCCGGAGAGCCGCTGGGTCAGCCTGCGCACCCAGCGGGGGAACGCCGACGACGCGCTGCTGCGCCGGCTGTACGGCCGTACCTGGCGCAGGCAGCTCGACCTGCCCCCCGGCCGGCGGTTGCGGCACGTCGCAGTCACCGCGGCCGGCGCGGTCGCGCTGCTCGGCCTGATGCTGCACGCCCTGCGCCCTCCGCAGGGCCGGCGGCGCGCTGTCGGCGTGGTGGCCGGTGTGGCGGCGCTGGGCTGGGCGACCGGCACCGCCGAGTTCGCCCGGGTCCGCGTCGTGCCGGGCCCCCGAACCCGGGACGAGGTCCTCACCATGCTCGTGACCAGCGCGCTCATCCCGCCGCTCGCGGTGGCCCGTTGGGTGGGCGGCTGGTGGCGGACGCGTGCCGTGCCCGCCGGGGCGGTGGTCACGGCAGGCCGGCCGGTGACGACGGACGGGCCCGCACCGCGCCCGCACGATGCGACGGATGCGGCATGACGCCGCTCGGTCCCGCACTCTACGACGCGGTGCTGCTCGACCGGGACGGCACGCTCGTGGAGGACGTGCCCTACAACGGCGACCCGGAGAAGGTCCGGCCGGTGCCGGGCGCCCGACCGGCCCTCGACCGGCTGCGCGCCGCCGGGCTCCGCCTCGCCGTGGTCACCAACCAGTCCGGACTGGCCCGTGGCCTGTTCACCGAGCGGCAGATGCACGCGGTGCACGCGCGAATCGAGGAACTGCTCGGCCCCTTCGACGACTGGGCGATCTGCCCGCACGACGAGACCGACCGCTGCGCCTGCCGTAAGCCGGCCCCCGGCCTGGTGTACGCCGCCGCCCGGTCGCTCGGCACCACCGCGCGGCGCTGCGTCCTGGTCGGCGACATCGGCCGGGACATGTCCGCGGCGCTCGCCGCCGGGGCCACCGGCATCCTGGTTCCCACCCCGGTCACCCGCCCCGAGG
>NZ_RCVI01000334.1:0-384 GCF_003667455.1 Micromonospora sp. CV4
ACCCAGGAACGGGCCCGGCCCGCGGTGCCGCCCACCCACTCGCCGACGTCGCTGGCGCCGTCGCCGAGCCGACGCAGCAGCCCGACCAGCGGATCCGTGGACCGGCTGAACTCCTCCCGGTACGACTCGGCCGCCGCCTTGATCTCCTCAGAGACGCTGGTCGAGCCGTCGTCGTCCCGGCGCGGGTAGTCCCCGGCCAGCACCCGCCCGTACGCCCCGGAGTCGATCCACTGGCGCAGCTGGGCGGCGCGCGCCACCGGCGCCGGGTGCGTGCTCCACGCGGTCATCCGGATCTTGTGCAGGCTGTCCCGCAGGTCGCCGCCACCGGCGTACTCGGCGGCCTGCTCAAGGAAGGCGGTGGTGTCGATCTCGGACAGGTCGCCA
>NZ_RCVI01000244.1:0-383 GCF_003667455.1 Micromonospora sp. CV4
CTTTCCGGCCGTGCGAAAGATATGGGATCGGCTGCGGTGCTACTGTCTATTTTCGTTGCCCTGATGACCTGGGGCATCCTGTTATGGTCACATTTTCGATAAAGGTTCCAAATTTTATAAATCTCTTGTTTTTTGCGCCGTTTGTGGTTCCAAAATCACCTTTAACTGTATATACTCACAGCATGATTGTATATACACCCAGGGGGCGGAATGAAAGCGTTAACGGCCAGGCAACAAGAGGCGGTTGATCTCATCCGGGATCACATCAGCCAGACAGGTATGCCACCGACGCGTGCGGAAATCGCGCAGCGTTTGGGGGTCCGTTCCCCAAACGCGGCGGAAGAACACCTTAAAGCGCTGGCGCGCAAAGGGGTGCTTGAAAT
>NZ_RCVI01000002.1:0-381 GCF_003667455.1 Micromonospora sp. CV4
GCATATAGCGGGCGCGCAAGGCCCCCTGGTTTTGAATGTGCAGACGGAACTGATTCAGCAGCACCTCTTGTCCGTCGCTGTTTTTTACGTACGAGTACGGCAGTCCCGCGCCCCGCAAGACGGCGATGTGCACAGGTTCACGGGTGCTGACGGCGTAGGCCAGGCCGCCAATCAAGGCGACAATCGCCAGGATGTAAATGATCGAACGCGGTTTAGCCAAAGAAATTTTGCTGCCATCAAGGGTGTCATAGCGGATCAAGCCTTTGGGCTTTTTCACTTTTTCCATGATCTCATCGCAGGCATCAATGCACGCGGTGCAGGTGATGCATTCCATCTGCAGCCCATTGCGGATGTCGATGCCTGTAGGGCAGACCTGCACGC
>NZ_RCVI01000267.1:0-381 GCF_003667455.1 Micromonospora sp. CV4
GGCCAGCAGCATGCCGGCCGCGGCGACCAACCGGAGCACCCGGCGGGCCACCGGCACCGTGGGCACCTCGCCGGCCGCCGGCAGGCACTCCTCGTCACAGCCGGACGAGGGCCGCCACAGGTCGTGCGGCGCGGCGGTCACCGGTCCACCCCGCCCAGGAAGTGCCGCAGGTAGCGCGGGTTCATCCGGTCCAGCGAGAAGAGCACGTAGAAGTCCGCCACCCCGAAGTCGGGGTCGTACGACGGCTCGCCGCAGATCCACGCGCCGAGCCGGAGGTAGCCACGCAACAGTGGCGGCACCGCGGCACGGCCGACCGGGTCGGCGGCCACCGGGCCAGCGGCGGTGGCCGGCTCGGCGAACCACGGCCGCAGCAGCTGGCCC
>NZ_RCVI01000105.1:0-380 GCF_003667455.1 Micromonospora sp. CV4
GGGATTGCCGGTGTCAAAGGCCTAAACGGTCATCGCCCTGTCTAGATCGTCAACAGGGGGTTGGACGGAATTATAAAGCGCCGACAGCCTGAGCTTCGGCGGCCTCATAACCACAAGCGCGGCACTTCATCACGAAGTGGCCCTGGGCATTCGTATCCAAATAAAGGATTGAATCCGGGCAGTGAGGGCAGGAGCTTGCTGAAACATCCTTGCGCACAACCGGGGCCTGATTCAGTTCAAAGACATAGTGAGTGTCGCCCTCAAAGCCTTTGATCACGCGCCCGCCGATGTTTTTCACGGCAAACCCTTCAGACTGAAGGGTCTGAGCGATGTCCGAATCAATCAGAATCTGATCGGGTTCAGCCAGGTTTGTCAGACGG
>NZ_RCVI01000001.1:0-249 GCF_003667455.1 Micromonospora sp. CV4
CCCCCCCCCCCCCCCCCCCCCCCCCCCCCCCCCCCCCCCCCCCCCCCCCCCCCCCCCCCCCCCCCCCCCCCCCCCCCCCCCCCCCCCCCCCCCCCCCCCCCCCCCCCCCCCCCCCCCCCCCCCCCCCCCCCCCCCCCCCCCCCCCCCCCCCCCCCCCCCCCCCCCCCCCCCCCCCCCCCCCCCCCCCCCCCCCCCCCCCCCCCCCCCCCCCCCCCCCCCCCCCCCCCCCCCCCCCCCCCCCCCCCCCCC
>NZ_RCVI01000186.1:0-37851 GCF_003667455.1 Micromonospora sp. CV4
GGGGAGTGGGCTGTGGGTGGGACGCTGCTGCTCCAGGCCGCCCTGTCCGCCGCCGGCTGCGGTGACACCCGCCGCGCCGACGAGCTGACCGACCGGGCCGCGGGGATCGCCGCCCAGCTCCGGGGGTACGACGACCCGCACCGGACCAGCTTCGGGCCGATCGCCGTGGACCTGGCGCGGGTGGTGGTGGCGGTCCTGCGGGGTGACGCCGCCGAGGCGGTGCAGCGGCACGTGACGGTGATCCGGCGGGAGGCGTGGCGGCGGCTGCCGGCCGAGTATCGGGGCGCGTACCTGGTGGACGCCGCTCGGGCGTACCTCCAGGTTGGTGACCTGCGCGGCGCCGCACGCGCCCTCGTGGACGCGGACAGCGTTGCGCCGGCGGAGGTCCGGTGCCGGCCTCTGGCGCGTACCGTGATCGCGGAAGTTGCCCGGGGTCACCCGGCGCCGGCCGGCGTGGCGCGACTGGCGACGCTGGTCGGCCTCACCCGCTGACCGGAAATCGTGCCCTCACCTACCGGTAGGGACGTCGGCTCGGTTCCATTTTGACCCCTCGGCCGAGCTGCCAGGAGGCGGTGGGCCACGCCGCGATGAAGCCGGCTGCCAGTCCTATCTGGCCCGAGAACCAGAATGTTGGGTTGTTGGCTCGCATGAGTGGCTCCGGAAAGACGATGTGATGCGCCAGCGTCAGCCAGGCGAACAGCGCGAACTCGAAGGCGGTGATGGTCAGCAGTTCGGCCTTGACGACGGTTGACAGTGCGGGCCAGATCTTCGTGACGCCGCGACCCGTCGCGCCGAAGTATCGGAAGAGAACAGCTATCGCCACCGCCGTCAGATAGTCGCCGGCGTAATCGACCCACAGCGTCTTGTGACCAGGTTCGGATCTGATGACGTACAGGGCGACCTCGGCGACGACGAAGCCGAGAGCGCAATGTGCGCCGCAGCGAGACACGTTGGTGGCGAGAATGCCCCGCCGGGGCCTTCGGAGCGGATCTTCGTGCTGCGGTCGCGAGAATGCCTCGGGCCTACCCCAGTTCCAGTAGAGCAGGACGGCTGCCGGGCCGATGTAGAGGACGGTCACCGGCCAGACGAGTTCCATGATCTTGACCGGCTGGCGGTGCCCGCGAAGATAGGTGTCGGCAACGACAGTCGCAAGGCTGATGAATCCAACCGCGAGCGACGCCCACGAAAGCGCCAGGAGCCAGGTCGGTTGCATTCCTGCCCCTTCCGCACGCTGGGCGCCGATGCGCCTTCCGTAGCCGGACGTGGGGGACCGCTGACCGGTGTGAAACGACCGAGGGCGTGTAGGTGATACTGGCCGACGCGCGAAGCCTCGCGCTGTCGAACGGGCGACATGATTTGAGCCCTGCTCACACTATCGGGGAGAGTCGTGACAAGTAGGTTCACCGAGTTGACCGTTGACTGCCACGATCCGGAGCGGCTCGCTGCCTTCTGGTGCCAGGTCCTGGATTTCCAGGTGATCGACCGGGGTGAGGGCAAGGTCGAAATCGGCTCCTGGGTGCCGACCGTCGAGGATGTGCGGGCCCGCCAGATGCCGCCCACCGTGGTGTTCATCCAGGTGCCCGAGGGCAGGGCCGGGAAGAACCGGCTGCACCTCGACGTCAGCCCGATCGACGGCAGCACCGAGGACGAGGTGACCAGACTGCTCGGCCTCGGCGCCACCAGGACGGATGTCGGCCAGGGCGCGGGCCGGAGCTGGGTGGTCATGGCGGACCCGGAAGGCAACGAGTTCTGCGTCGTGCGCACCCTGGCACCGCAGAACTAGGCCGGCGCGCGGGCCGCGGTCGAGCACGGCGGAAGCGGACAAATAGCATACTTGGGGCATGCGTTCCAAGAGCGACACCCCGCGGCTCGCGCGTGGTCCGGGCCGGCTGGTGGCCTTCAGCGACGCTGTCTTCGCCATCGCGGTGACGCTCCTCGTGCTGGAGATCCAACCGCCGGCAGATTTCGGGCACCTCCTGCGGGGCCTCGGGGCGCTGTGGTCGTCGTACCTGGCGTACGCGCTGAGCTTCCTGCTCATCGGGCAGGTGTGGGTCAATCACCACGTCATGTTCGACCGCGTCCGGCACGTCGACCACCGGGTCTTGTTCTTCAACACGTTGCTCCTGATGGTCATCGCGTTCCTGCCGTTCTCCACGTCGCTCCTCGCCGGCGCGTTGCGCGCGGAGGAGGGCCTACGTACGGCGGTCGTCGTCTACGGCAGCACACTGTGGACGGCGGCCGCCCTGTTCAACGTCACGTGGGCCCATCTCCGCCGCGCCGAACTGCTGGATCCCAGCCTCGGCCCCTTCGCCGCCCGGGCCATCGGCCGCCGATTCGCCCTCGCGCTGCTCTGGATCGGCTCCGGCATCCTCGTCGGCGCGTTCGTGCCGATCGCGGGCGTCGTCATCATCGCCGGCTTCCTGCCCGCCTACTACCTACCCATCCGCGGCGAGTACGGCGAGGACGACAACGGTTGAATGACTGGCCGGCGTCGCGGCCGGGTCGATGGTTTGCCCGCAGATCCCTGGCCCGACCGACGAGGTGAAGCCCGTGAACGCAGTTCGCACGTGGTGCTGCTGGGTCGGGGTGGACGACACGTTTCTGTCCCGCCACCTCGGCCGGGCCTGACCTGACCGGTACCGGCGTCTGGCGCGAGGCCGGGCGCCGGTACCGACAACATCACCAGGGCCGGTCGTGCGGACGAGGGGCCGACCAGGTCGGTCAGGGCATACTCGGTATGCTCTGCGGCCATGCGATCTGGTGACCGCACGGTGGCGCTCGCCTCCCTGCTGGGCGGATTCCTGCTCGGCTTTCTCGACTTCTGCTGGATCAAGTGGCTGCCGTTTCCCCTGGCAGAACTCGGCAACTCCACCGCCACCTGGGCGGTCGCCGCCTTCTTCTTCGGGTACTGGGTGCGGTCCGGGCGGCTGCGCTCCGCACTCGGCGCCGCATTCCTGCTCGTCGTCGCGGTGCCCAGCTACTACCTCGCGGCGGCACTCCTGCAAGGCGACGACCTCGCCGTGCTCTGGGCACCGACGTCGCTGGTCTGGATGTTCTTCGGCGTACTCGCCGGAGTGGTCTTCGGCACCGCCGGCACCTGGGCGCGCGGCGCGGGGTGGCGGCAGATCGTCGGGATGGCGCTGCCCGCCGCCGTGTTCTTCGAGGAAGCGGCCCGGTTCGCCGGCAAGGCGACCGACCCCGACTACCCGTCCGGCGCGTGGTGGAACGTGGCCATCGACCTCGCGCTGGGCCTGCTGATCGTGGCGCTGACCGGCGGGTCGCTTCGTCGGCGGGCGCTCGCCGTCGCGGTGGCCGTGCCGCTGGCCGGCGCGATTCTGGTGAGCTTCGCGGTGGCCGGCGGGACCGTCTCGTCGGCCGGTTGGTAGGGCCCGCCGCACTCCCGCCAGCGGAATCTCGAACGGCGGCTGCCGCACAGGTACCGGAGCGGCCGGACGCGCCTGTCACCCGTAACCCACAGGGCCGCCGTCGGCGGACCAGGTCAGCGTGTGGGTCAGGTCTGCGAACCGCGCTGGTGAGATGTCGCGGACGCCGGTCTTTGCGCTGGCCGCGGCCAAGGCCGCTGCGGGTGGATGTGGTCGTTGGGGATATACCTGTGAGTCATAAATATGACTGTGAGGTATCACGCTCACTTGGGACATGCCCCCCGGATCCGTCTCGCGGCGAGCCCTGGCGCCCAGCACCCCGCCAACGAGCACGCAGCCCTAGGACAATCGCGCCACGTCACCCGTTCCCAGCAGCGGAATATCGAACGACACTGCCGTACTAGGGTCGGTGGAGTGCGGATCCGGATCGAGGGCAGCGACCTGCCGGGGCGGCGGGCCGGTGCGGAAGCCGACGCGCTGCGGCTCGGCAACGTGCACGTCGGGGTCCAGCGCAAGGCCGAGGTGGTTGATCAGGTGCCGGCCGACGCGGCGACGGCGACCTGGTCCTTCGAGGTGTCCAGCCGGGAGATCGACGGGGCGTTGGACGTCGGCGGGCCCTGGGTGCATGGGCGCCCCGGAGCGCGGTTCCTGTATCTGAGCTGGGGCGCGGTGACGGACGACGGCTTCGCGATGTTCCGGCGGGCGAAACTGATGTTCACGGACATCCCGACCGAGCTGCTGCGCGCCGCACACGAGGGCAACGGAACGCTGGTCGGCCGGGTCGGCCTGACCGATGCCACCGGCGGGCCGCTGTGCGCTCGGGTGCGCCCTCCCGCCGTCGCCTGGTCGGTGGAGTGACCACCGGACGGTGACACGGCCTCCGCCGTTGAGCCGGTCACCGGCCGCAGGCCCGGCACGCGTCGCGGGTGCGCAGGTGGTAGTCGCTGGACGCCGCGATCAGCCCGAGCCCCAGGACGCAGTACGCCGACATCGCCACCCAGAGGAACGCGTCGGAGAACTCGCTGACCGATCCCGACGACACCTGCACCAACCCCATGCCGAAGTAGGCGACGATGCCCACCCCGAGCCCGAAGCCGGGCACCAGCAACAGCAGCCGAGGGATCGTGCGGCCGGCGAGCAGCGGCACCCACCCCGGCCAGATCTCGCCCCAGCGGTGTACCAGGGCCAGCGGCAACAGGACTCCTGCCAGCACCAGGCCGATCTCCAACCCGATGATGGAGGCGTCCTGCGTGAGACCGTCGAATCCCACCACGGCCTGGGCCGCGAAGCGGGCGACGAGGCCGGCCACCGCGGCGTACGCGGCCCAGCGTGCCCACCGCGCCGGTGCTGAGCGCCGCGAACCCGGTCGGACGGTCCGGCAGCAGTCCGGACAGTCGCCCCGGGTGCGCCGCTGATAGCGGGCGGTGGCCACGCCGAGCAGGGCCGCTCCGGTGACACAACCGAGCCGGCTGGCGAACGCCAGCGGGTCGAAGTACGGGCCGACCGTGAACAGCAGGAAGCCCACCAACTCCGGCAGGAGGATGGCTGCTGCCGCGATCAGTGCCCCGACGACCGTCCAAGCGGCTCCTGCGAGCGCCGGCCGCCACGTGGTCACCCGCTCCAGAGCAACCGCCAGACCACCCGCGGCCACGCATAACGCCACCGACCGCCAGCCCGTGAAACCGAGCAGATCCGTTCCGAACCTGCCGAAATCCGGAGCCTCACCGACGGTCCACGCCAGACGTACGCCCCCGTATGCCACGGCCCAGCCGAGCACCGCGTACGTCAGGCCGTGGCCGCTCCGGCGAGCGATCGATGCCGATGGCGTCATGCACCCGATCCTTCCGACGCCCCGGCCCGGGCGGCCCCCGCCCGCAGGGGAAGTCCGTCCCCCGCGGGAGGGACCTGATCCAGCGGTGGTCGGGACCAGCTACAGGTACGGTCGCGTGATGATTTCGATGGCGTGCCCCGCCGGGTCGAAGAAGTAGAACCCGCGCCCGCCGTGCTCGGTGTTGGTCTCACCCTCCCGCTTCATCTGCGGGTCGGCCCAGTACGTGATGCCACGCTCCTCGATGCGCGCCAGGCACCGTGCGAACAGCTCGTCGTCGACGAGGAACGCGTAGTGCTGCATCTGGATGTCCACCGGCGGTTCGGCGAACTGGAGCAGCACACCGCCGTCGAGCAGGACGTTGACGAACGGCCCCCACGATGGTGCCTCGGGCAGCTCGAACAGCTCCCGGTAGAACGCGGCCGACGCGTTCTTGTCCTTCGTGGCGATGATGGTGTGGTTGAACGTGACTGTCATCCGTACCGTCTTCCCGGTCGATCCGAAGACCCGGCCGGAAGCCCGCGGCGTCCATCAACCGCACCGAAGAACAAAGCCCCGAGGGCGCCGACGCCCCGGACTCCGCGCGAGACACACGTACGTCGTGTTGATCTCGGCGTGGCGGCTGACGTAGCCACAACCTCCGGGGGGTAGGCCCATCTGGGGCGCGACCGAACGGTAACACGGCGGCCGCGAAGGCCGACGCCGCGTCCCTGCCACGCTGGTCGGCGTCGGCCGTTGCGGCGTACCGGTCACTCGAAGAACCTGATGCTGAACCCGGTGTCCGTCGTCGGGCCGGGCACGTTGGCGCGGCGGTAGGTGGTGTTGCCCCACCAGCAGAAGGTGCCGGTGTACCAGTAGCGGTTGGCCCAGCTGTACGGGGTGCCCTTGGGCACGGCGTGGAACATCAGGGGGAACCTCGGCCCGGCCGGCGGGCTCGTGGCGATGTCGCCGTTGAGCAGCACGAAGGTGTGGTGGCCGGGGCCGTCGACGTGCAGGGTGGGGTCCCAGCCGGCCATCATGGTGGCCCGGTTCGAGCCGAACAGGCAGCCGTTCGACTTGTACCAGTCCCACACGTACGTCGGGTCGCCGCCGGCGCGCAGTCGCAGGTCGGCGAGGCAGTACTGGTTGCTCCAGCTGCCGTTGGCGGAGTAGACGATGTGGAGCTGCCCGTTGGGGTCCCTGATCGCCTCCGGTGCCTCGTTGATGTACGGGTTGCCGACGACACGTTCCCAGCTCTCCCGCGGCTGGGAGATGATGAACCGGTTGCCGGTCGGGGTGAGCGGATCGCTCATCCGGCTGAGGTAGATGTTCTGTTCGACGTTGGTGTCGCCGGCCCAGCCGGACCAGACGAACCACCGCTGGCCGTTGAAGGTGAACAGGGTGCCGTCGATGGCCCACTTGCCGCCGGGCAGCGCAAGCTGCCGCTCGGTCGTGTAGCCGCTGGCCGGCGACGCCGAGCTGATCGCGTACATGCGGTGGGCGGGGCCGCGCCCGGCCGAGAAGTAGATGTAGTAGCGGCCGCCGTCGGTGACGATCTCCGGAGCCCAGACCTCGCCCAGGTTGCGGGTGTCCGACCACACCTGTCGTGCCGGTGCGGCGGCCAGCGCGTCGGTCGACGCCGCCTGGCGGACGGCGATGCCGCCGTTGAGCGACTGGACGGAGATGTAGGTGCCGCCGACGCGGATCACGCTCGGGTCGGCGGCCCGCAGGCTGGTCTGCCCGGCCGCCGCCGGCACGGCGCCGGCGGTGGACAACCCGACGGCGAGCACGACGGCCAGTACGGCGGGAAGGATGCGAACGTTCACGGTGGTGTGCTCCCTGCGCTCGGTGGGGCGGGGCGGGGTGGCCGTCTGAGCGGCTCAGGCGGCCACCCCGGTGGTGCTCAGGACCCGTACACCTCCACTTCGTAGAGGCGGGCGGCCTGGTCGGTGGTCTGGGTGGGGGTGAGCACGTTCAGCCGCACGTACCGGCCACTGGCCGAGACCGGATGCTCGCTGGCGTCGGCCGTGTTGCCCCGGACCGGCGCCACGGTCGTCCAGACGGTGCCGTCGGTGGACACCTGGAGGTCGAAGTCCCGGGTGTTCCAGGCCGGGTTCTCGCCGCCCGCCCCGGCGTGCAGGACACGGATGCTGGTGATCGAGCGGGTGGCGCCGAGGTCGATCCGCAGGAACTTGCTGGCGCCGGTCGAGCACCACTTGTCGGTGTTGCCGCCCGAGGCGCTGCCGTTGACGGCCTTCTCCGGCCCCTCGGTGCTCGCGCACTGGGAGTCGGCGACGGCCGGCCGGTTCAGCGCGAGGTTGGTCGCCGCCGCGCCGCCGTACACCTCGAACTCGTTGATTCTGGCCGCGTTGTTGCCGTTGTTGGTGGGGGTGGTGATCGCGAGCCGGACGTGGCGGGCGGTGACCGCCCCGATCGGGTGGTAGGTGCGGCTGGACCGGTTGCCGGTCACCGTCGCGCGGGTCGTCCAGGTGGCGCCGTCGGTGCTGGTCTGGATGGTGAAGTCGGCGGTGTTCCAGCCGGTGGTCTCACCGCCGAGTCCGACGTGCTTGACGACGAACGAGCGCACCGTCTGGTTGGCACCCAGGTCTACCTGGAGGGTCTTCGTTCCGGCAGCCAGCGAACACCACTTGCTGGCGCTGCCGAGCCTGCCGTCGAACGCCTTGTCGGGGCCCTCGGTGCTGTTGCAGGCGGCTGAGCCGGTGGCGGGCTTGCCGGCGGCGAGGTTCGTGCCCAGCTCCGGGGCCGCCGGCGGTGGGGTGAACCCGTCGTTGAACGACGGCGGGACGTTGGCCGGGTTGGTGCCCCAGGCCGACGGCGCGCCGCCCATCGCGTACGACAGGGTGCCGCCGGCGGCGATGTCGGCGTACCGCAGCCAGGGCCGCTGCGTCGACGTGCCGTTCACCGACAGGCCCTGGACGTACTGGTTGCCCTGCCCGGCGGCGGGAGCGGTGATCTGCAGGTCGCCGGTGGGCCGGTCGACCAGCATCGAGGGAAAGAGCGGGCCGTGCAGCGCGAGGGTGTCCGCACCCGGCGTCGGCGGGTACATGCCGAGCGCCGACCAGACGAACCACGCCGACGTGGCGCCGAGGTCGTCGTTGCCGGGCAGGCCGCCGGGGCCGGTGGTGAACGACTCGTTCATGATCCGGCGTACGGCGGCGCTCGTGCCGGCCGGCGCCGCCGCGAAGTGGTACGCCCACGGCACGCCGTGCTCCGGCTCGTTGCCGATGTAGAAGTACGGCTGTGACTGCCCGCCGTTGGTCTGGGTGAAGTGGTGGTCCAGCCGCTGGATCGCGGTCTGCCGCCCGCCCATCAGGTTGATCAGGCCGGCGAAGTTGTACGGGACCATCCACGTGTACTGCGAGGCGTTGCCCTCGACGAAGTTCGACTGGCTCGCCGGGTCGAGCGGCCAGGGCCAGGTGCCGTCGGCGTTGCGCGGGTGCACGTAGCCGGACTCGGTGTTGAAGGTGTTGCGCCACCACTGGGCGCGCGCCATGTGCGTGTTGTACGTGGCGGTGTCGCCCAGCGCGCGGGCGAACTGGGCGACCGCGAAGTCGCTCGCCGAGTACTCCAACGAGTCCGACGGGTCACCGTCGATGTACTGGCGCTGCACGTAGCCGCTCTGCCGGCCCCGGATCGGGCTACCCTGGGTGGTGCCGCCTGCCGAGCTCTTCTTCATCAGCGCCAGGGCCGCGGCGGTGTCGAAGTCACGGACGCCGAACTGGTAGAGGCTGTCCACGATGATCGGCCCGGGGTCGCCGGTCATCACGAACGCCTCGTTGTGGTTGTGCGACCACTTCGGCAGCAGGCCGCCCTGCTGGCCGTCGAGCACCATCGACTTGGCGATGTCGGCGGCCTCCTGCGGCGCGAGGTAGGCGATCAGCGACGCCCACGAGCGGTAGATGTCCCACCCGGAGTAGTTCTGGTACACGGGGTGGCTCGCGGTGTGGATGGCGTTGTCGAACCCGCGGTACTGCCCGTTGACGTCGGTGGAGATGTTGGGATTGATGAAGACCCGGTACAACGCGGTGTAGAACTTCTGGAGGTCGGCGGCCGTGCCTCCGGTTGCCTGGATCCGGTTCAGCACGGCGTTCCACTGCGCGTCGGCGTTGGCGCGCACGGTGTCGAAGGCGAAGCCGGACTGCTCGGCGGCCAGGTTGGCGGCGGCGCCCGCCTGGCTGACGAAGGAGATGCCGACCTTGGCCTGCACGACGGCGTTGCTGGACGTGTCGAAGGTGAGGTAGCCGCCCGAGTTGGTGCCGCTGACGCTGGTGCCGCCGGCGGTGACGGTGCCACCGAGCCAGGTGCCGGTGCCGCTCGGCGCGCGGTCGAACTCCATCCGGTAGAAGATCTGGTACGTCTTCGAGCTGCCGCAGAAGCCACCACCGGTGACGCTGCCGGTCACGGTCGAGCCGTTGATCGCGAGCGAGCCGGCCCGGCTGCCGGTGGCGCTGCGACTGGGGTTGATCAGCACGCGGGCGCTGGTGGTGGCCGGGTACGTCAGTCGCAGCGCCGCCGTGCGGGTGGTGGCCGAGGCCTCGACCCTCGTGTTGCCGTAGTTGCTGAGCACCGCCTGGTAGAAGCCGGGCCGGGCCTGTTCCTGGCTCTTGTTCTGGGTGGCGCGGTACGACGTCCAGGCGGTGCCCGGCGAGGAGCCGAGGGCGCCGGTGATCGGCAGGATGCCGAGATCCTCGTTGTTGGCGCAGCCCGCCCCGTTGAAGTGGGTGAGGCTGAACTCCTCGATCTGGGTGTCACTGAACCGGTACCCCGACGGTGAGGCGGTCGGGGTGTCCGGACTGAGCTGCACCATTCCGAACGGCTGGATTGGGCCGGGAACGGTGCTGCCGCCGGCGCCTCCGCCGACCGGGTTCGGCGCGTTGCTGTCGTCGGTGCCGATGAACGGGTTGACGTACGAGGTGAGGTTGAGCGGGGCCGCGGCGGCGGGCGCGGTGACGGCGACGAGGACGGACGTGCCGGTGATGGCAGTCGCCAGCAGGCTGAGCAGACGGGACGGGCCTGATCGGGGCATGAGGCGGACCCTCCTTCGAGGTGGCGACACCCGGATGACATCGTTGTCATAGATGAGCGTCGAACTCCTGTGTAGGCCCCCGATGAGGAGACTGTCAATGGCCCGGACGTGTGACGGTGCGACCGCCACACGTCCGGTCCCGCTCAGGGTGCGAGCGTGAAACGCGTCCAGCTGGTCGCGTCCGTGGTGAGCAGGAAATGGTCCGGCTCACCCGTCGACCCGTCGTCCGGGCCGAAGAGCCAGGCGTACCCGGGGGCGACGCTGATTGATCCGACGGCCGTCCCGTACTCCCGGGCGACTGTGAAGTGCCGCCCGTCGTCCCTGCTGACCAGCAGCGTCGCGCGGCCTTCGGCCCCGGTGCCACCGCTCGGCGTGATCGCCAGCAGGGACCCGTCGGACCCGACCGTGAGGTCCCAGTGCGTCCGGACCGGCAGGTCCGCGCCGGTGTCGGTCCAGGTCTTCCCACCGTCCGCCGTTCTGAGCAGCCGCGTCCCGCCACCCGCCCTCTGGGTCAGCAGGTAACCTTCCCGGTCGTCGACCCCCACGATCGCCATCACGTAGCCGTCCTCACCCACCTCCCAGGTGGTCCAGGTCGCGCCCCGGTCGGAGCTACGGGCGACGGTCGCTCCGGAGGGGCTCGGCGTCTGGTACGCCGCCCAGATCGTGCCGTCGGGGCTGGGGTAGAGGTTAGCGAGCGGACGCCACGACGGCGCCTTGCCGCTCAACCGGTACACGGTCCCGGTCGACGGATCCACCGCCAGCGCCTCCTGTAGCGCTCCACAGCCGAACCCGCAAAAGACCGGCCGGGCCGTCGCCGGGAACGTGGGAACGGCAACGATCGCCTCGTTCGCTTCCCGCCAGGTTCGGCCGTAGTCCGTGGAGAGGCGGGAGTATCCCCTGTCACTGACCAGGTAGGACCGGTCGCTGAGCACGGAAAACTCGAGATCGCCCGCCGTCGGCGTGGGATTGGCCGCGCATCTGGCGCCCTCGAACCGGGCCGCGTCCCAGTCCGACCAGCTCCGGCCCCGGTCGTCGGTGACCACGAACCGCAGGATGCAGTCGTTCTGCCGCACGTCCACACCGGAGTCGGGACCGGTCAGTGTGAAGTCGCTCAACTGGTTGGGGCGGGGCGACGGTTCCGCCGGCCGCGCCGGCGTGGCCCGGTCCGGCCTCGCCACGAGCGGCACGACGCTCACGCCGGCCAGCGCGAGCAGGGCGGTCGCCACCACCGCCACCGACCGCTGCCTGCGGAAGCGGGCCGTGGAGCGCAACTCGTCCAGGGGCGGCTGCCGGACGGCCTCGGCGATCGTCTCCACGTCGAACCCGGAGAACTCACGAGCGAGCATCGATCCTCCCGGTTTCCGTGGTGTCGGTGGCGTCGGAGTCGGTGAGCAGCGCCGCCAGGGCGGTCCGCCCCCTGGAGAGCCGGGACTTCACCGTCCCGGCCGAGACGCCCAACGTGGCGGCGACCTCGTCCACCGGCAGGTCGACGAGGTAGTGCAGGGCCAGGGCCTGCCGCTGCCCCTCGGGCAGCCCGCGCAACGCGGCGAGCAGGGCCAGGTGCTCCGGCGAGTGGTCGGCGACGGCCGGCGGCGGGCCGATCCGACGCAACAGCCCATCGAGTACGCGCCGACGCCGAAACCGGCTGCGGGCCACGTTCACCGCGACCCGGCGCAGCCACGCCTCCGGGTTCTCCAGCTCGGCGAAGCGCCGGGGCGCGGTCAGCGCCTTGGTGAACGCCTCCTGGACCGCCTCCTGTGCCTCGTTCAGGTCGCCCGTCACCGCGTACAGCTGGACCACCAGGCGCCGGAAAGAGCCGGCGTAGAGCTCGGAGATCAGTTCACCGTCGGACACTGCCACCCCCCTTCTTCCACCAGTCCCACCAACGGGCGGGGGAGAAGGTTCCGGTGGCCGGTCAGAATATGTCGAGCGTGATGTGCGGGGACAGCGCGCGGAGGAAGTCGGGCGCGTCGAAGATCGCGCCGGCGGAGGCGACGCCGCTCGTCCTCGTCCGGCCGCCGAGAATGCGATGGACCGCTTCGACGGCGAGGGGTGCGCTGATGGCATAGATGTCCTGGCCGCTGGCGACGACGCGTCGCCGCGTGTCGCCGGATCGCACGACGACGTCGACGATGAACGTCTGCGCGGATCGGCCGAGCTCGTCGACCGCCGTCGGAGCGGGTGTGCCCGGAGCGGCCAGGTCCCGGGCCGCGTCGGTGGTCATGTACGTGCGTACCTCGGGAATGGACAGATGACTGGGAACGGTGACGACGTCGGCCATCGTGAACTCCCCGAGGACGGGCCGGCGGCCCAGCGGAGCGGGGAAGTCCCATTCCAGCCTCGGCAGGTCACTCGCGTCGACGTAGTCCAGCCGGCCACCGGTGTAGCGGACACGCCGACCGTCGCGCCGCTCCCGGGAGACGGCGCCGGCGGCAAGCGTCCCGGCCGTGGGGTGCCAGCTGCTCAGTCCGTACGCGACGTGCGCCTCGTCGGCCGCCGTCCAGTTCCCCATCGCCGTCGTCACCAGCAGATCGCCGAGTCCGCCGAAGAAGGCCATCGCCGGAACCACCGCGACGCCGGCAGCCCGCGCGCGGTCGGTGAAGTGCGTGAACGTGTCGACGTTGGCCTCGATCTCGGCGGCCACGTCGACGTACGGGATCCCGGCGCGTAGTGCGGCCTCGATCACGGGGGCCGCGGTCGAGGCGAACGGGCCGGCGCAGTTGACGACCGCGGCCGCGCCCTTCAACGCCCGGTCGAGCGAGGCCGGATCGTCGACCGAAGCCACCCGGTGGTCGAGCCCCGAGGCCGCCAACGCCCGGAGCCTGTCCTCGTCGCGACCGACAAGAAGTGGGACGAACCCGCGATCGCGCAACTCCGTCACCACGAACCGCCCGGTGTGCCCGTACGCACCGAAGACCGCAACGTTCCGACTCATTTGACGTTCCCCTCGAAGATCGACTGAGAAGAGCCTCCCGCAGCGGTGAGCCTCGGACCAGTGTCGGGAACGCCATGCCCCGTACACTTTCGGACATGGCCACTGTCGCGATCGCCGCCACCGACGGAATGCTGCACTTCGAGCTCGCCATGGCCTGCGAGGTCTTCGTCCGTGATCCCTCCGGCCAGGCGGACCCGTGGTACGACGTGGCAGTCTGCGGCCCGGGCCCGGTCCGGATCGGCAGGTTCCGGATGGAGCCGGACGGCGGCTTGGACCGGCTCGCCCGGGCCGACACGGTGATCATCCCGGCCGTGGAGGACATCGACGCGGACGTGCCACCCGAGCTGCTAGACGCCGTCCGCGCGGCCTCCGAGGCGGGCGCTCGGATGGTCTCGCTGTGCACCGGTGCGTTCGTGCTGGCCGCCGCCGGGGTGCTCGACGGGCTGCGCGCGACCACGCACTGGGCCCACACCGAGGCGCTGGCAGCCCGCTATCCCCGGGTGCAGGTCGACCCGGACGTGCTCTACGTCGACAACGGCACCGTGCTCGCCTCCGCCGGCAAAGCCGCCGCGATCGACCTGTGCCTGCACCTGATTCGCCGCGACCACGGCTCGACGGTCGCCAACGCCGTCGCACGCCGCCTGGTCGTGCCGCCGCATCGCGCCGGCGGGCAGGCCCAGTACGTCACCACCCCGGTGCCCGCCCGCGACGACCATCCGCTCGCCAACCTGTTCCCCTGGGCGCTGGAACGGCTGAACCGACCGTTGACCGTCGAGGACCTGGCCCGCAAGGCGAACATGAGTTCGCGCAACCTGGCCCGCCACTTCAGGTCGGCGACCGGCACCACCCCGCTGCACTGGTTGTCGACGCAGCGGATCCGCCGGGCGCAGGAGCTGCTGGAGAACACCGACGACAGCATCGATGCCATCGCCGAGGCGGCCGGCATGGGAACCGCGGCGACGTTGCGCCGACACTTCCACCGCACCGTCGGAGTGCCTCCGGACACCTACCGCCGCACCTTCCGCAGCGCCGCATCCTCGACCGGCTGATCCGCATGGTTCGCGGCGAGATGTGCGGTCCTTGCCGCCCGACGGCCGGGTGTCCGGGTCGACGGGTGAGCCCGTTTGCGGTCAGGGAGCCTGGGAACTCGCCCCGTTCGTCCGCCGGCAGGCCTGACGGCCGGCCGAGAAGACGGAAGGAGCGGGTCATGGAGTACGAGCAGATGATCGCCACGGTACGGAAGCGCGCGGACCTCGGCGAGAACGAGGCCGTGCGGTCCATCCAGGCCGTCCTGTCGGTGCTCGGCGAACGACTCGCCGGACAGGAGGCCGACCACCTCGCGGCACAGCTACCGGAGGGGTTGGACGCGTCGGTCACCCGTAACCCGCAGGGCCGTCGGTGGGACGTCGGCGAGTTCCTGAAGCACGTCGGTGACCGGGAGCAGGTCGCGAACGCGGACCAGGTACGTCAACACGCCCAGGCGGTGTTGCGTACGGTGGCCGAGGCGCTCGACGACGACCAGCGTCACGACCTGCTCGCGCAGCTTCCCGGCGGCATCACCGATCTCTTCGGAGTTCCCACTCCGCGCGGCTGAGCATCCCGCAAAGCCGCGCCCGCAGGCCGCGCAGGTCAGGTCTTGCGGACCGCGCTGGTGAAGCCCGCGATGAAGAGGGTGGCGAAGCTCCAGGCGAGCAGTTGCAGGATCCAGCCGGCGATGGTGAGGATCTGACCGGCAGCGGCGTCGGTGGGTTGACAGCGGTCGCGGGCGCCGGTCCTGAGCAGTGGGGTGCCGAGGTCGAGGCCGACACCGATCTGGTCGATGGTCGTGCAGGCGGCGGCAGCGCTGGTCACCGGCTTCTGCGCGAGGCCGCCGTGGTGGCCGCCGATGACGCTGAGTGTGACGGCGAGCGCCAGTGCGGCGAGGAGCATGAGCAGGGCACGCCAGGGCTGGTAGCCGTAGCCGAGGGTGATGCCGATGAGACGACCCCACGCTCGTTCGGCGACGGTCAGCCCGGCGCGCTGGATCTGGTCGCGGCGTTGGGCGATGAGGACGGTGCGGGCGTCGCGGTCGTGGCCCACGGCCCGGTAGGCGGCGGCAAGGTGCTGGTAGGGCTGGGCGCTGTAACGGGGCGTGTGCTCGCGCAGCAGGGTCAACCAGCCCGGCAGTGACGCGGGGCGCGGCAGGCCGCTGTAGGTGAGCCCGTCCAGTTCGATCAGCGGCCCCGGACCGCGCGCCGTGCGCGTCATCCGATCGGCGTCGAAGCGGAGACCGCCGGCGATCCTCGCTCCGGCCAGCGCCAGCACCGCCACCTCGTCACCACCACTGGTGGCGTCGAATCCATCATCCAGGAGCACGTCCTGATCGACCCGAGCGCTGCTGAGGTCGAGGGCGGGGCCGATCGTGTTCTCCAGTCGCGCGCCGCCGCAGGCCAGGATTCCGCCGATGTGTGCGCCGGCCAGGCCGATGGTGCCCCACTCGCTGGTGCTGGTGGCGGTGAAACCGTCGTCCAGGGCCACGTCCCGGTCGACCGTGAGGACGTCGCCGTCGAAGACCGGTCCGGCGGTGTTCGTCAGCCGCGCACCGCCGGCGCTCAACGAGCCGATGTGGGCGCCGAGCAGCCGGACGGTGCCCTGCTCGCTGGCGCTGCTGGCGGTGAAGCCGTTCGACAGCAGCACGTCCTGGTCGACCCGGAGGTTGTCGGCGTTGAGCGCCGGTCCGGCGGTGTTCTCCAGCCGTGCCCCACGGCAGTTGAGCTGCCCGCCGATGCGGGCGCCGAGCAGCCGGACGGTGCCGCGTGCGCTGGGACTGCTGGCGGCGAACCCGTCATTGAGGAACACGCTCTGGTCGGCCCGGAGGCCGTCGGCGTCCAGGGCGGGGCCCGAGCTGTTGTCCAACCGCGCTCCGCGGCAGTCCAACGTGCCGACGCGTGCGGCGGCGAGCCGAACGGTGCCGGCGGCGGCATCAGCGGTGGCCGTGCTCCCGTCGAGTGCGAGCACCCACGTGGTGCAGCGGGTGGCGTCGAGCGCCGCGTCCGCGGAACCGGGCGCCTGCTCGATGCGGCACCCGGTCAGGGCCACCGCTGCCAGCCGGGCGTTGCGAAGGTTCACGCCGCTGGGCAGGAGGCAGTCGCGCAGCTCCAGCGCCAGCTCACTGGCGATGTTCTCCAGATCGACCTGGCCGGCGATCCGTGCTCCGCGCAGCCGCAGGCCGTGCGGGTCGGGCTCGTCGACCAGCCGGCCGCGGACCAGGTCACGGATGACCGAAGCGGAGATCGTCCGGTCGTCGCCCCAGGACCGCATCGCCGCAACACCGACCGGCCCGTCACCGGCCAGATCCAGCACCTCGCCGCGGGCGACGGACTCGATCAGTCGCTGCTCCACCGGACTGTGCGTCGCGCCGTTCGAATCCCGCACCCGCTGCGCGCCCACTGACGTCATGGCACCCATCATCAACGACAGGTACGCGAGCGGCCCGCGCCACGACGCGGCTCGGACGGAAGACGGCCGTGCCGCGCCCCATCACACGTCCGCGAGATCGGCCAGGTCGACGACCGGGCTGTTGCCCCGGCGGTCGCCGCGGGCGGGCGTACTCGTAGGGGACATGACTGTGAGTCATAAATATGACTCTGAGGTATCACGCTCACCGGGGACATCGCCCCCGGACCCGCACACCGGCGAGCCCCGCACGACGGCTCGGACCAGCCGGCGCTGCGCCGGCTACCGGGGACGGACTCCCGGCTCCACCGTCAGCGTCCCCGCCACGGCGTCGATCGTGGCCCGCGACCCGAGCGGAACGGTGAGCTGCCCGTTGCCGTGGCCCAGCCGGAGCCCGCCGAGGACCGGTACGCCCAGGTCGTAGAGGCGGTCCTTCAGGACCGCCGCCGCGTCCCATTCGGTCGGACCGCCGACGCTGTTGGTGATCTGCCCGATGACCACCCCGGCGACCCGGGACAGCACACCCACCCGGCGCAACTCGGTCAGCATCCGGTCGATGCTGTACGGCGCCTCGTCCACGTCCTCGAAGAACAGGATGGCGTTGTCGAACTTCGGGGCGTCCGCGGCGCCCAGCGACGTGGAGATCAGCGTGAGGCAACCGCCGAGCAGGGGGCCCGTCGCCCGGCCCGGCACCAGCACGGGCGCCGCCGTCTCGGCAGGGTCCCGGGCGATGGTGACGGGTGCGGTCGTCATCACCGCTCGGCGAAGCGACTCGGCCGACTCCGGGCCGGTGCGGCTGTCGCTCCAGTTGACCATCGGGCCGTAGAAGGTGACCAGCCCGGCCTCGCGCCAGAGCCGGCCGTGGATGCTGGTGATGTCACTGAACCCGACGACCACCCTGGGGTCGCGACGGAGCCCGGCCACACTGATCCGATCGACGATCCGTTGGGTGCCGTAGCCGCCACGGGCGGCGAAGACACCACGGACCCCGGGGTCGTTGAGCGCGGCGTCCAGGTCGGCCAGCCGCTGCGCGTCCGTGCCGGCCAGATAGCCGTACCTGGCGAAGACGTGCGTGCCCAGCTCGACCTCCAGGCCCCAGCTCCGCAGGATCTCCACACCGCGGGCCATGTTGTCCGGGTTGGGAGTGCCGCCGGGCGACACGACCCGGACCCGGTCACCGGGGACCAGCACCGGCGCGCGCAACGCGCGCTTTGGACCGCCGGGTGCGGCAGACGCCGCCTCGGCCGTGCCGGCCAGCACCGCGGCGCCGGCGGCGCCGACCCCGACACCCAGCGCCTGCCTTCGGGACAGGGCGAGGGCCCCGGACGTGGAGGTGCGGTCTGTTCCGGAAGCACTCACAGGCGGTCCCCTCATCGACATCGATGTCCGCGCCGCACCAGCCTACGACACGCGTCGATGGCCGTGGGGGTCCAAAAAGGGACGTGTGATGCAGCGCCGGCGGCCTCGCCACCCGTAACCTGACGTCAGCACGGGTTCGACCACCGCGACGACGACGAGGAGTCCTCGACCCATGATCAGGCTGGCTGACCTCCGTAGCTACGCGATGGCTCTGCCGGAGGTCGTCGAGAAGCCACACTTCCGGCTGCCCGGCTTCCGCGTCGCGGACAAGCTCCTCGCTCATCTGGAGAGGGGCGACGCGCACGCGATCGTCTGTGTCGGGCAGGCGGAGGCCAGCACGGCGGCCGCGGACCAGCCGGACATCTACGAGGAGGTGTGGCGGAACGGCCGGATCTTCGTCGGCCTCCGCGTCGACCTGTGCAAGGTCACCGAGGAGCGCATGCGGGAGCTGATCGAGCACGCCTGGCGCAACCGGGCACCGAAGCGCCTGGTCGCCGCGCATGACAACCGCTGACGGCCCCGGCCACGTCGTCCCCGCCGCCACCGAGGTGGAGAACGAGCGACAGTCAACGCCCGGCGCGCCGTACGCGGGCGGGGAACCCACGGTGCGACTGCGGCCGGTCGCCGAGGCCGACCTGGAGATGTTCCGACGGTTCTGCACCGAGCCGGGGCTGATCGGGCTGGACTGGTCCGGCTTCCGCGACCCGGGCGCCCCGGCGCGGCGGTTCGCCGCCGACGGCTGGCTGGGCGCCGACGACGGGCGGCTCATCGTCCAGGTCGAGCCGGACCAGGCCGCCGCCGGCTTGGTCAGCTACGTCTCCGGGTGCTACAGCGGCAGGGCGTCGTACTGGGAGATCGGGATCGTGTTGCTGCCGGCGTGGCGCGGGCGCGGCATCGGCTGGCGAGCCCAGGCGCTGCTCTGCGACTACCTTTTCCAGCACAGCCCGGCGCAGCGCATCCAGGCCGGCACCCACCCGGAGAACGTCGCCGAGCAGCGGTCGCTGGAGAAGGCCGGCTTCCAGCTCGAAGGCGTCGTGCGGGCCTGCGAGTTTCGGGCCGGGCGGTGGCGCGACGGGTACCTCTACAGCCGGCTGCGCGACGACCCGTCACCCTGGGACGGACCGGGGGAGTGACGCCCGCCTAGGGGATGGGCCACTCGTGCACCGGCCGGTTGCTGTGCATCAGCGTCACGTAGTGCCGCACCACCTCGCGCAGCGCCGCCGGCCGGTCCAGGTGGTCGGCGGACTCCAGCCGGTGCAGCGTCTCCACCTGCCACGTCGCGCCGTTGCGGCCGGTCAGGCAGCGCTGCTCGATGATGCCGAGCAACCGGTCACGCTCGCCCGGATCGAGCCCCCACCGGTCCAGGCCGTGGTGCGCCAACGGCAGCAGCCGGCGCAGCACCAGCTCGGTGACCGGCAGATAGCCGAGACCGGGCCAGAAGACCTGCGCGTCGATGCCGTACCGGGCGCAGCTGGTGAAGTTTTCCTCGGCGGCGCTGAACGACATCTGCGACCACAACGGCCGGTCGGATTCGGCCAGGGCCCGGACCAGTCCGAAATAGAAGGCGCCGTTGGCGATGGTGTCCAGCACGGTGGGCCCGGCGGGCAGCACCCGGTTCTCCACCCGCAGGTGCGGCCGGCCGCGCGACACGTCGTACACGGGCCGGTTCCACCGGTAGACGGTGCCGTTGTGCAACCGCAGCTCGGCGAGCGTCGGCACCTCACCGGCCGCCAACGCCTGCGCCGGGTCCTCCGCGGCGCACACCGGCAGCAGCGCCGGGAAGTAGCGGACGTTCTCCTCGAACAGGTCGAACACGTTGGTGATCCAGCGTTCGCCGAACCAGACCCGCGGCCGTACGCCCTGCGCCTTGATCTCCTCGGACCGGGTGTCAGTGGCCTGCTGGAACAGCGGGATGCGGGTCTCCCGCCACAGCTCCCGGCCGAAGAGCAGCGGCGCGTTCGCGCCGAGGGCGACCTGGATGCCGGCGATCGCCTGGGCGGCGTTCCAGTAGTCGGCGAACTGGGCCGGGCTGACCTGGAGATGGAACTGGGTGCTGGTGCAGGCCGCCTCCGGGGTGATCGTGTCGGCGGTGACCGCCAGCCGTTCCACCCCGCTGATGGCGATCGGCAGGTCCTCGCCCCGGGCGGCGAAGATCTGCTCGTTGAGCAGCGCGTACCGGGGGTTGTGCGAGAGCGTCTCGGCGGTCAGGTGCTCGGGACGCAGCGTCGGCAGGATGCCGATCATGACCATGTGCGCGCCGATCGCCCGGGCCTTCTCCTCGGCGGCGTTGAGGCTGGCCCGCACGTTCTCCTCGAACTCGGCGGTGCCGCTCCCGGTCAGCCGGCGGGGTGGCACGTTGATCTCGATGTTGAACTGGCCCAGCTCGGTCTGGAAACTCGGGTCGGCGATCGCCGCCAGCACGTCGGCGTTGCGCATCGCCGGCATCGACTCCTGGTCGACCAGGTTGAGCTCGATCTCCAGCCCCGTCAGCGGGCGGTCGATGTCGAACCGCGACTCACGCAGCATCTCGGCGAAGACGTCCAGGCAACGGCGAACCTTGTCCCGGTAGCGGGCCCGGTCCTCCCGGCTGAAGGTGCGTACGCCGACATCCTCGCCCATGGTCACCACCCTGTCACCGCTGGTCCCCCTAACCTCGCACGTGTCGAGCGGGCGGGGAAGACCCGATGGTCCCTTCCTACCCAGCTGTGCGCCCGGTGATCCCTGTCGCGCCCGCGTGGTCCGCACCGGCGCGACCGCCCCGCACCGCTAGCATTGCCGCTCGAGAGGTGGTGGCGTGGGAATGCGTGAGAAGGTGACCCGGCTCTTCGTCGCGGCGGCGATCGCCGAGGCGTGCTCGTGGCTGGCCCTGCTGGTCGGCATGGTGGTCAAGTACGGTCCGCCGGAGAACGAGCTGGGCGTCAAGATCTTCGGCCCGATCCACGGCGGCCTGTTCATCGCGTACGCCCTGCTGGTGCTCGCCGTGGCCCGGTTGCAGCGGTGGAGCCTGCCGGCCACGGTCGTGGCGCTGGCCTGCGCGGTGCCGCCGTTCGCCACCCTGATCTACGAGCGCTGGGCCCGCCGTCGGGGCATGCTCGACACCGCCCGCCGACCGGCCCGCGAGCCCGCCCCGGTCGGCTGAGCGGCACGTCGCACTGAGCCGCCACCGGCCGCGCTGACCGGTCAGTCGGCCAGGAAGTCGGCGAGCACCGCAGCGAGTGCCTCCGGCGCCTCCTCGGCCATGTGGTGGCCCGAGTCGACCGAGGTCGCCCGCACGTCGTCGGCCCACTCCCGCCAGATCGCCGCCGGGTCGCCGTGCAGCTCCACCATGTCGTCGCGCTCGGACCAGACGAACAGCACCGGGCAACCGATCTTCCGCCCGGCGGCGCGGTCCGCGTCGTCGGCCGCCCGGTCCGGCCCGAGGCCGGCCCGGTAGTCCTCACACATCGCGTGGACCGTGGCCGGGTCGTGGATCGCCCGGGAGTAGTCCGCGTACGCCTCCTCGCCCATCTCGGCGGGGGAGCCGCCGTACCAGGCGTCCGGATCCGCGTTGATCACCCGTTCCGCCGGCTTGTCGGTCTGGCCGAGGAAGAACCAGTGCCACCAGCGGGCGGCGAAGCGGGCGTCGCAGCTGGCCAGCGCGGCCCCGATCGGCACCCCGTCGAGCACACCGAGCCGGCTGACCCGGTCCGGATGGTCCAGCGCGGTGCGCATCGCCGCGTACGCGCCGCGGTCGTGGCCGACCACCGCGGCCCGCTCGTGGCCGAGCGCGTCGAGCAGCGCGACCACGTCGCGGGCCATCGCCCGCTTGGCGTACGCCGAGTGGTCGGCGGTCTCTGCCGGCTTCGTCGACCCGCCGTACCCGCGCAGGTCGGGGCAGATCACCGTGTGCCGCTCGGCGAGCAGCGGCGCCACCCGGTGCCAGGTGGCGTGGGTACGGGGATGGCCGTGCAGCAGCACCACCGGCGAGCCGGTCCCGCCGTGGCGTACCCGCAGGCGTACCGGGCCGACGTCGATCTCTTCGAGGGTGAATCCGGGAAACATGCCGGTGCCGGTGCCCACCCGGGCGGGCCGGGAAACCCGGACACCGCCGGTCAGGTCAGCGCGGAGCAGGCCGCGACGCCGGTGAGCAGCAGCGCGCCCAGCACCGCCTGCAACAGCAGCGGCGGGCCGAGATGCGACCAGAGCGTCGCCGTACGCGGGGTGAGCAGCTGCCCGGTGGTGAGGTTGACGATCCGCTCGATGCGGGGCGGCAGCTCCGGGTCGCGTTGCGGGCGCAGCGTGAGCTGGACCTGGTCGGCCGGGTGCAGGGCGCTCTGCGGCAGGTGGCCGTGCAGCTCGACCTCGCAGAGCTGGCCGGCGGTGTTGCGCAGCCGCACCGGGGTGACCAGGTATTCCGGCCCCTTCTTCAGCTCCTTCCACCGCCGCCGGGTGCCGCCGCCCCCGGCGGCGAAGAGCGAGCGCAGCAGCAGGGCGGGGAGCGCGGCGAACGCGGCCGCGGCGAGCACCGCGACCAGCACGGGCTGGCCGATGCGCACCTCGCGCGTGTAGCCGTCGAGCAGGCGGACCAGCCGCCCGGTGACGATCCGTTCCGTTGGGTGCACGATCCGTCGGGTATCGAGTCCGCTGTCCATCTCCACCACCGAGAGTCCGCTTCCGTTCACGCATCGTATCGGCGTCTTCGGTTGAACGACGTGAATGAAACCTGGTCACGGGCTCACGGCCGCGAGGTGACATCCCGGGCGACCCGGGTAAGCGGGGGGCCGAGCTGGAAAGGGGTCGAGCATGCAGCTGTCCTTCCTGCGCCCGCTCTACGACCGACCCGGGCCGTGGTGCTCGGTGTACCTGGACGCCTCCGCCGACACGGAGGACGCCCACGCGGCGCTGGCACTACGGTGGCGTGCCCTGGCGCGTCAACTGACCGACCAGGGCGCGGACGAGGCGACCGTCGCCGCGCTGGACCGGGTGATCCGTGGCCACGACCCGATGGTCGGGGACTACGGAATCGCGCTGTTCGCCACCCGGGGCCGGGTGGTGCTCTCCGAGTACCTCTCCGCCCCACCACTGAGCGACCTGGCCAGTTACGCGCCACTGCCGCACGTGATGCCGCTGCTCGCCCAGCGCGGCGAGCAGGTGGCGTGGGTGCGGGTGCTGGCCGACCGTACGGGCGCCGACGCGATCGCGATCAGCGCCGGCGGAGTGCCCCGGCGGGCGCACGTCGTCGGCCGGGAGACCTTCCCGCTGCGCAAACCGCAGCCCGGCGGCTGGTCCCAGGACATCTACCAGAAGGCCGCCATGGAGGCCTGGCACCACAACGCCGGCGACGTCACCGCGGCGACCGTCCAGCTGGCCGAGAAGGTGGGGGCGGAGGTGGTGGTGATCGCCGGCGACGTACGGGCCACCGGCATGATCGCGGCTCAGATGCCGGAGCGCTGGCAGGACCTGATGGTGCGTACGGATGCCGGCTCGCGGGCCGGCGGCGCCGACCAGACGCTGCTGGACGACCTCACCGTGCAGACCATCGCGGAGGTCGCCGACCAGCGGATCAGCGCCACCCTCGACCGGTTCGGCGTGCAGGAGGACGTGGGCGCCGGGCTCGACGCGGTCGTCGGAGCCCTGCAACGCAACCAGGTGGACACCATGCTCATCGTGGACGATCCGTCGGCCAACGGTGAGCTGTGGATCGGGCCGGAGCCGACCGAGATCGCCGTCGACCCGGGTCAGCTGGCCGCGATGTCGGTGGACGACCCGCAACGGGTCCGCGCCGACGCGGCGCTGGTGCGGGCGCTGGTCGGCACCGACGCGGCGCTGACCGTGCTGGGCCCGGACGAGGCGCCCGAGCTGACCGAGGGCGTCGGCGCGGTGCTGCGGTACGTCGATGCCAGCACGCCCGGGCGCGGCAATGGCTGAGCGCAGCGTGGCCGACCTGGTGGTGGAGCGGCTCCTGGCTTGGCGGGTGCCGCGCGCCTTCGGCTATCCGGGCGCGGCGATCGCCCCGCTGGTCGATGCGCTGGACCGCACGGGCGGCGACCCGGCGTTCGTACCGGCCCGGCACGAGGAGACCGCCGCGTTCATGGCCACCGGGCACGCCAAGTTCACCGGCGGCATCGGAGTCTGCCTGGCCACGCAGGGACCCAGCGCGGTGCAGCTGCTCAACGGCCTCTACGACGCCAAGTTGGACAGCACGCCGGTGGTGGCGATCATCGGCGAGGACATCTCCGGGCCGCTCGGCGGCGCACACCAGGAGATCGGGCTCAGCCGGCTCTTCGGCGACGTGTGCAACCAGTTCGTGCAGTACGGCCGCAGGCCCGAGGACGTACCCGCGCTGCTGGACCAGGCGTTCCGCACGGCGGCGGCGACCCGCAGCCCGACCTGCGTGGTGTTGCCCCGGCAGTTGCAGGAGGCCGTGGTGCCCGACCTGCAACCGCAATCCGTCGGCGTGATCTCGGCGACCCCGGGCGTGCCGCTGGCCCGGGTGCTGCCGCACGACATGGACCTCGACGCGGCCGCGCAGCTGCTCGGCAGCGGCCGGCGCACGGCGATCCTGGTGGGCCAGGGCGGCCGGGGCGCGGCCCAGGAGATCACCGAGCTGGCCGACCGGCTCGGCGCCGGAGTGGCCACCTCGCTGCTGGGCAAGCCGGTGCTCGACGAGCGGCTGCCCTTTCACGCCGGGGTGCTCGGCGAGGTCGGCACCTCGGCAGCCGCCGAGCTGATGGGCGGCTGCGACACGCTGCTGATGGTGGGCACCAACGACCCGTGGACCGACTACTTCCCGATGCCCGGTCAGGCCCGCACCGTGCAGATCGACATCGACGGGCGGCGGATCGGCACCCGGTACCCGGCCGACGTGCCGCTCGTCGGTGACGCCGCCGAGACGCTGCGGGCCCTGTTGGCCCGCGTGCCCGACCGGCCCAACCAGCAGTGGCGGGCCACGGTGGAGAGCTCCGTGGACCGGTGGCGGTCGGCCGCCGCCGACCGGGCCGCCGCGCCGGCCGAACCGGTCAACCCGCAGCTGGTGCTCCAGGAGCTGTCCACCCGGTTGCCGTCCGTCGGCGCGGTCGCGGTGGACGTCGGCTCGGTCCTCTACTGGTACGCCCGGCACCTCGTCCTGCCACCCGGGGTGAACGCGCAGCTGTGCGGCACCTTCGGCTCGATGGGCTGCGCCCTGCCGTACGCGGTGGCCGCCAAGCTCGCCGCCCCCGACCAGCCGGTGGTCGCGCTGATGGGCGACGGCGCCATGCAGCTCAACGGGCTCGCGGAGCTGATCACCGTCGCGCACCTGTGGCAGGAGTGGCGCGATCCGCGGCTGGTGGTGCTGGTGCTCAACAACCGCGACCAGTCCGGCATGGGCGGCGGGCGGCAGACGTCGGCCGACCCGGCCACGAGGCGCCCGGACGTGCCGTACGCCGGCTGGGCCCGGCTGCTCGGACTGCACGGCGTCCGGGTGGACCGCCCGGAGCTGATGGGTGCGGGCTGGGACGAGGCGCTCGCCGCGAACCGCCCGTGCGTGCTGGAGGCGGTGGTCGACGCCGCGGTGCCGCTGGCGCCGCCGGAGCCGGCGTTCGCCGACCTGCGCGGCCTGTACGCCGACGGGGAGGCCGCCCGGCGGGTCCGCGAGCAGGTGG
Source organism: Micromonospora sp. CV4 (assembly GCF_003667455.1). NCBI lineage: Bacteria > Bacillati > Actinomycetota > Actinomycetes > Micromonosporales > Micromonosporaceae > Micromonospora > Micromonospora sp. CV4. Next base: position 25,589 of record NZ_RCVI01000186.1, read on the forward strand.
AGCTGACCGTGAACGCGGAGGGCCTCGTTTAGGCGTGGTCCGCCAGGGCATCAGTAGCGGCCCGAGAAGGCTGGAGGTCACATGCTGGAGCCCGTCGACCGTCGATACGGTCCCGCGCCCCTACCGCAACCGCGTGGTTCGCTCTCCGCGGCGGTGGTCGGGGCCCTGCGACGTCCGCCGCACGATCTACCGGCGGGCCTCGGCGCCGACCTCGACCCGGCGGACCCGCTCGTCGACGAGGATCTCCAGCTCACCCTGTTCCTCTGCTACGAGCTGCACTACCGGGGCTGGTGCGGGGTGGACGAGGGCTGGGAGTGGCAGCCGACGCTGCTGGCCCTGCGGTCCCGTGCGGAGCGGCCCTTCGAGGCGGCGCTGCGTCGGCTGGCCGCCCCGCCGCCCCTGCCGCCCGCCGGGGTGGCGGCGGGCCTGGCCGAGCTGGTCGCGGCCGACGACGGGCCTCCACTGGCGGCGACCCTCCAGCGACGTGCCGACCTCGCCCAGTTCCGCGAGTTCGTCGCCCACCGCTCGGTCTACCACCTGCGGGAGGCGGATCCGCACAGCTGGGCGCTGCCCCGCCTCGGCGGCCCGGCCAAGGCCGCCCTGGTGGAGATCCAGACCGACGAGTACGGCAACGGCCGGCTGGACCGGATGCACGCCGAGCTGTTCCGGCGCACGCTCGACCGGCTGGGCATGGACACCGGCTACGGCGCCCACCTCGACGCGGTGCCCGCGGTGACGCTGGCGACCAACAACCTGATGTCCCTGTTCGGGCTGCACCGACGCCTGCGTGGCGCGCTGCTGGGTCACCTGGCCGCCTTCGAGATGACCTCGTCGGTGCCGAACCGCCGGTACGGCAACGGGCTGCGCCGGCTCGGCCTGGACGAGGTGGCCACCCGCTTCTACGACGAGCACGTCGAGGCCGACGCGGTGCACGAGCAGATCGCCGCGCACGACCTGTGCGGCGGTCTGGTCCGCGCCGAGCCGGCGCTGGCCGACGACGTGCTCTTCGGGGCGGCGGCTGCCCTGGCGGTGGACCGGCTGTTCGCCGCGCACCTGCTGGACAGCTGGGCCGCCGGGCGCACCTCGCTGCGGGCGCCGGCAGCGCTGACCGTCGCGCTGCCCGCGACCGTGACCCCCGCCGCAGGCCCGCTGGCCGGCGTCGCCTGACCGCGGCGGTCACCCCTCCCGGGCGGTGCCCGCGCGGAAGTCGACCATCTTGTGGGTGCCGTCGCAGAACGGCTTGAGCGCCGACTTGCCGCACCGGCACAGCGCCACCGTGCCCCGGCGGGCGTCGATCCGCTCGCCGTCCGGGGTGACCAGGGCGAAGTCGCCGCGGACCAGCAGCGGTCCGTCCTGGTACGGCGTGATCGTGGCGGCGGCGGGCTCGCTCGTGTCCTCGGTGCGCATGAGCCCGGAAGTGCCCGCCCTGGCCCCGGCGAAACCCGAGCCGCCGTACCGCTGCTGCCCTGGCCGGTTCGCCCCCGGCGACCCGCTCCCGCCGCCCGCGGCGGATCCGTCGTCGAACGCCGGTGATGACCGGCGACCCCCGCCGACCAGCGGATTGGTGTCGCCGGGTGGGTGATGCCCCGTTTGAACCCCATCGGGACGGGAAGCCGGGCCGCGTGGTGAGCGAACGAGGCAAGGTGGGGCCGGTGCACAAGGTGCACAAGGGGCTCACGGCCGATGGCGCCGGTCTGGCCGGTGACCGGGTCGTGGCCGTGGGCAGTCCCGCCCGGGTGCTGGTCGCCGCCACCGCCCGGGCGCTGCGTGGCCTGGACTGCGCCGACCTGGGGAACGCCGGGCCGGTGTCGCGGTTCCCCGGCGCCCCGGAGCCGGTCCGCCGCGCCGCGGTCAGCCGGGCCGCCGGCCGGGTCGCGCTCACCATGGCCCAGATCGACGAGGTGGACGCCGGGCGGGTCGCCCGCTGGTTCGTCGACCAGTACCCCCGCCAGCGCTACCCCGGTGTGCTGATCGGCTCCCCGCACGGCGCGGCGGCCCACCTCGCGGTGGCACTCGGGGTGCCGTGGCTGCCGGCCGGATTCGACATGTCCGTGCACTGGACCGGTGGCGCGGTGGACCGCCCGGGGGCGGCGCTGGAGCACGGCGCGGAGCTCGCCGGTCGACTGCTCGCCGGCAACCCCGACGTGCATCTTCGCCAGGTGCACTGCCCCGCCAGTCGTGGCCCGCTGACCGGGGTGACCGTGTCGCTGGCCGCCCGGTGGCGGGCGCTGCCGGCGGCGTACACGCAGTTCCTGGCCGACCGGCTGACCACCGGCGCTCCGGTGCTGCTGGTGCGCGACGCGCGGACGTGGCCGGTGCTGGAGCGCGGCCCGGGGCACAGCTTCCAGGTCGGCTGCCCGGCCAGCGGGCTGGACCCGGTGGACTTCCACCCGGACAGCCACGCGCTGCGGCAGGTGCTGCGCTCCGTCGGCGGGGACGCCGCCCGGTGGGAGCCGCCGGAGATGTCCGTCCCCTCCGGCGCCGCCGAGCACGGCGTGGACTCGGGCTTCGAACTGGCCGCCCGGGACTGGGCGGCCCGCCGGGAGCACCCCCTGCACCGGGTGCTGGTGCCCCGGCCCGCCGCGCTGAGCGCAGCGGTGGCCGACCTGTACCGGCACTGGATGCGCCGCGCCGGCAAGACCGGTGACCGGTTGGTGGTGGAGTGCGGCCGGTTGCTCGATCCGTGGCAGGTGGTGCGCGCGGGGCTGGTGCCGTACTGGTGCGAGAACGCCACCCGGCGCAGCGTCGACGAGGCCGAGTGGTGGCTGGCCGGCAGCGAGACGTTCAGCTCGGTGGACGTGCTGCCCGAGCCACCCGGGGTGCGTTCGCCCGCCCTGGCCGGGCTGCCGCAGTGGCTGGCCGTGGCCGGGTTCGGCCGGCGTCGTCGGGCGTTGGACCGGACCGCCGCCCGGGGTTACCCGGTCACCTCGGTGCCCACGCGCCGGGCCACCGAGGTGCTCCGCGCCCAGCCGTACGACCTGCCGACGCCGCCCCCGATGGGGGCCGTCGAGGCGCTCTCCGTGCTCCGGGACAGCGGCGGCCACCAGGGGTTGCTGGTCTCCTGAGGCGGAGCACGCCGAAACATCCTCGCGAACCCGGGGTCCCGTGATTGAGTACCTACGGAGCGGGAACATCGCTGACTGCGACGGCCTGATTGCGCTGCGCAAAGGCGTTGTCGCCCGCTGGCATCCCAGTCACTGACCCACTTTTCCGGCCCGGTGCGTGGCTCGACCACGCGCACGACCGGTTTCCCGATCCGGGCGGGGGACCTTCCTGAGGGAGGCGCGGATGTTCGGACAGACGAGCACGACCACACCACCACCCACCGATCGCGGTCTGGAGGACCTCGACGCGGCAGCGCTGGCGTACGCGGCCCGGATCGAGGGGCTGCCGCCGGAGCGGCGGCAGGAGGCACGGGACGACCTGGTCCGCTTCGCGCTGCCGTTCGCCGGCCGCCTGGCCCGCCGGTACCGGGGGCGCGGGGAGCCGCTGGAGGACCTGGAGCAGGTGGCCCGCCTCGGGCTGGTCAACGCCGTCGACCGGTATGACCCGGAACGGGGCTCGTTCACCGCGTACGCCGCGATCACCATCGTGGGCGAGATCAAGCGGCATTTCCGGGACCGTACCTGGGGTGTGCACGTGCCCCGCCGGCTCCGCGACCTGATCCTGGAGGTCGGCCAGGCCACCGCCGCGCTGACCAGTGAGCTGTCCCGGGCGCCCACCGTCGCGGAGCTGTCCAAACGACTGGAGACGCCCGAGGAGGAGATCCTCGCCGCGCTGGAGTCGGCGGCCGGTTACAGCCCCGCCTCGCTCAACGCCCCGGTGGGCGGGGAGAGCTCCGCGGAGTTCGGTGACCTGGTCGGCGAATCGGACAACGCGCTGGAATCGGTCGACGACCGGGTGACCGTGAGCGGCCTGCTGCACCGCCTGCCCTGGCGGGAGCGGCGGATCCTGGCCATGCGCTTCTACGGCAACCAGACCCAGGCGGAGATCGCCGCCCGGTTCGGCATCTCGCAGATGCACGTCTCCCGGCTGCTGTCGCGGGCACTGACCTGGCTGCGGCAGGCGATGCTCGCCGACGCGCCGCCGCCGTGGCAGAACGGCGCGGCCGAGCCGGACCCGGGCAAGACCCGGATCTCGGTGAAGCAGAACGGCGACCGGGTGGTCGTCGAGGTCGGCGGCGAGGTCGACCGGGACGGCGCGGACCAGCTGCGCAGGGCGATGCTGGAGGCGGTCACCGGCCAGCCGAGCGAGGTGGTCGTCGACCTGGTCGGCGCGGGCGGCTTCGACGCCGGTGGGATCGCCGCGTTGATGGCCGGGCGGGACGCGGCCGCCCGGACCGGGGTGCCGCTGCGGCTGACCCGGGTCCAACCCGCGGTACGCCGCTCGCTCACCGCCGCCGGCCTGGCGCCCGCACGGGAGTAGCGCGGCCCGCCACCGTACGCGACGAGGGCCGACACCCACGGGTGTCGGCCCTCGTCAGCGCGTCCTGCTGGTCAGCGTTCCTCGGGGTCCTGGTCGCTGTGCGGGTGCCGCCAGCGCTCGTGCGGCTTCGGCGCGTCTTCGCTGTCCTGAGGCGCGTCGCTCTGCTCGAAGCTCGGCCGGCGGACGCCCTCGGGCTCCGGCACCTCCACGGGCCGGGCGCCGGACTGCGGCGCCGGCTGGAACTCGGTCGCGTCGCGGGCGCCGTGCGCGCCCTCGGCGGCGGGCGACTCCGGGACGTGGTGCTCCACGCGCAGCTCCTCGGTGAAGTGCTGCGGCGGCTTGGTCGTGCGCTGTGGCAGGTCCCGGCCCAGGTCCGCGACGAGCGGGCCGTACTTCAGGTCGAACGCGGGGCGCTCGGAGCGGATCCGGGGCATCCGGTCGAAGTTGCGCAGCGGCGGCGGGCAGGTGGTGGCCCATTCGAGAGAGTTGCCGAAGCCCCACGGGTCGTCGACGGTCACCATCGCCCCGTACCGCCAGGACTTCCAGGCGTTGTATATGAAGAACAGCGTGGACAGGCCGAGGATGAACGCGAAGATGCTGGAGATCGTGTTCAGCGTGGTGAAGCCGTCGGTCGGCAGGTAGTCGGCGTACCGGCGGGGCATCCCCTCGTTGCCCAGCCAGTGGTGCACCAGGAAGGTGCCGTGGAAGCCGATGAACATGGTCCAGAAGTGCGCCTTGCCGAGCCGGTCGTCGAGTAGCCGTCCGGTCATCTTCGGCCACCAGAAGTAGTAGCCGGCGAACAGGGCGAAGACCACCGTGCCGAAGACCACGTAGTGGAAGTGCGCCACCACGAAGTAGGTGTCGTGGGTGTGCCAGTCCGCCGGCGGACTGGCCAGCAGCACCCCGGTGAGTCCGCCGAGCAGGAAGGTGACCAGGAAACCGATGGAGAACAGCATCGGCGTCTCGAAGGTGAGCTGTCCCTTCCACATGGTGCCGATCCAGTTGAAGAACTTCACGCCGGTCGGCACCGCGATCAGGTAGCTCAGGATGCTGAAGAACGGCAGCAGCACCTGGCCGGTGGCGAACATGTGGTGCGCCCAGACGGTCATCGACAGGAAGGTGATCGCGGCGGTGGCCAGCACGATCCCGGTGTAGCCGAAGAGCGGCTTGCGGGCGAAGACCGGGATGACCTCGCTGATGATGCCGAAGAACGGCAGCGCGATGATGTAGACCTCGGGGTGGCCGAAGAACCAGAACAGGTGCTGCCAGAGCATCGGCCCGCCGGTCGCGGGGTCGAACACGTGCGCGTTGAGCAGCCGGTCGGCCGACAGCGCCAGCAGCGCGGCGGCCAGCAGCGGGAAGACCAGGATCACCAACAGGCTGGTGAACAGCATGTTCCACGTGAAGATCGGCATCCGGAACATGGTCATCCCGGGCGCGCGCAGGGTCAGGATCGTGGTGATCAGGTTGACCGCGCCGAGGATGGTGCCCAGCCCGGAGACGACCAGGCCGACGACCCACATGTTCGCGCCGACGCCGGGGGAGTGCTCGGCGCTGCTCAACGGGCTGTACGCGGTCCAGCCGAAGTCGGCCGAGCCGCCGGGCGTCAGGAACCCGCCGACCACCATCAGCCCGCCGAACAGGTACAGCCAGTAGGCCAGCGCGTTGAGGCGGGGGAACGACACGTCCGGCGCGCCGATCTGGATCGGCACGATGAAGTTGGCGAACCCGAACGCCGCGGGCGTGGCGAACAGCAGCAGCATCACCGCGCCGTGTGAGGTGAACAGCTGGTTGTACTGCTCCGAGGAGAGGAACTGCAGCCCGGGACGGGCCAGCTCGCCCCGCATCACCATCGCCTGCAGCCCGGCCAGCAGGAAGAAGCCGAACGAGGTGAGCAGGTAGAGCACACCGATCTGCTTGTGGTCGGTCGTCGCGAGGAACTTGATCAACGAGTTGCCGGGGACCGGCGTCCGCAGTGGTCCGGGGAAGCCCCCGAAGCGGGCCGGTGCCAGGATCGCCGGGCCTCGATCGCGACTGGGTTCCGTGGTTACCCGCTTGGGCATGGCTGCTCACCCCGCCGTTGTGACAGAAAGGACGGGTGTGCCTACCCGACCCTCTGACCATAAAACCAGGGCAGAGCGGTAATTTCAGTCAGATAGCCCGAGGGTGGCCGGAACGCTCAGGTTGCCGGCACCATCGCCCACACCGCCTTACCCTGGCCGGCCGGCACGCTGCCCCACCGCTGGGCCAGCTCCCGGACCAGCAGCAACCCGCGCCCACCCTCGGCGCGCAGATCCGCCGCAGCCGGCCGCGCCGCCGCCTGGCTGCCGTCCACCACCGCCAGGTGCAGGTACGGCCGACGCAGGGTCACCGTCACCTGCATCGGCGTGCCGGCGTGCCGGACCACGTTGCCGACCAGCTCGCTGAGCACCAGCGCGGCCGGGCCGGCGGCATCGGGGAGGTTCCACCGCGCGCACGCGTCGACGACCAGCTCACGAGCCCGCCGGCAGGCCTCGGCGACCGGCTCCAGCCGCGCCTGTAGCCGCGGCGGGGCGGCCGCGCCGGCCACCCGGGTCGCCTCCGCGCAGTCCCGCGACACCGGGACGACCCGGCACGTGGTCGACTCGGCCAGCCACCGTTCGGCGTCCGGCGGTGGGGCGCAGAGCACCACCGGCACGGCCGGCCACTCGGCGGCCCGCCGGGCCGTCGCGGCGAAGACGGACAGCGCCAGCCGGTCCCGGACGGTGACCTCGGTGAGGTCGACCACCAGCGCATCCGGTTGAGCGGCCAGCGCCTCGTCCAGCACGCGGTGCACCGATCGCATAGTGCCCAGGTCCAGCGCACCGCGGAGCCGGACGACCGCCACCGGCGCGGTGTCGCAGACCTCCCAGGTGATCCGGCTGGACATGACGCCCTCACTTCGCTGATGTGTCGGTATCTGCTGTGTCCGGATCTGCGAACTACCCGAGGCGCAGCCCGGTCAAACCGGACCTACGGGCCGGGCGAGGCAGGTCACGGTGTGGCGGGGCAGGTCACGGGTGGTGTGGCCGGTCAGGGACGGGCGCGGCCGGTCAGCACGCCCAGCGCGATCATGCCGACACCGAGGCCGAGGTGCAGCCAGTCGTCGGCGTCGTTGACTGGCAGCACGTTCGCCCCGGTGTCGTGGTCCACCGCGAGGCCGTAGAGCCACAGCACCAGGTAGACGGCGCCGCCGCCGATGAGGAACGTCCGGGCGCCGCTGACCGTCCGAGCCAGCGCCAGGCCGGCCACCCCGAACAGCAGGTGCACCAGGTTGTGCAGCACCGACACCTGGAACACCCCGAACAGGTACGCGCCCGAGCCGTGACCGGCGAACCGGAGATCGGCCGTGCCGCTGGTGATCCCCGGCACGAAACCGAGCACGCCGATCAGCAGGAACAGCACCGCCACCGTCCCGGCGGCGCGGCGTACCGGCGGCTTGCCGTCGGCCGGATTGTGCCGGGCCCGGGAGTGCGCCATCGGTCCGACCATCACCGGCTCCTCGCTGCGCGGCGGGCATGAGCGCTGCGGGCTACCCGTCGCCGCCGACGGCAAACCCGGCGGCGGGGACGGGCGGTCAGACCGGTTGCAGCCGTGGCGCGCCGGCGAGCTGGCGGACCCGCTGATACAGCTCGACGTACCGCTGAGCCATCACCGCCGGGGTGAATCGCTGCGCGGCCACCCGCCGGCACTCGTCGGCGTCGAGCAGCTCGGCGGCCAGCACCAACTCACCCAACTCCTCCTCGTCGGTGGTGAGCAGCCCCGTGCGGCCGTGCTCGATCAGCTCCGGCAGGCACCCCCGGGCCGTCGCCACCACCGGCGTGCCCAGGGCGAGCGACTCGACCACCGCCGTGCCGCCGGGCTCCTCCCAGCGCAGCGGGAACAGCGACGCGCGGGCGCTGGCGAGCAGGTCGTCACGCTCCTGACCGGCCACGGTGCCGACCCAGCGGACCAGGTCACCGTCGACGTGGGGCGCCACCTCGTCGAGGAAGAACCGCACGTCCGGGTTCTGCCGGGCCTCGTCGCCGGCCGCGGCCAGATCGGCCGGCCGGTGGTACGGGCCGACGGGCCCGGCCAGCACCAGCGGGAAACCGACCCGATGGGCGAGGCGGGCGCCCACGTCCTGTCCCTTGCCCGGGTTGATCCGGCCGAGGATGAGCAGGTGCTCGCCCTTCTCCGGGCGGGACCGCCGGTCGGCGTCCACGGCAAGCGGGGTGGACAGGTGCACGTGCCCCACCGAGTGCTCCCGCAGCGCCCGCGGAGCCCGGGCCAGCTGGGACGCGGACACACCGTTGACGCGGACCCGCTCGCCGCCGTCCAGGCTGCCGTAGAGCGCGGGGTGTTTGGCCAGGTCCCAGTGCAGGGTGTGCAGGGTCGGCGGGCCGCTCGGCCCCATCGCGGCGAGGGTGGCCAGCCCGACCGCCTCCACATGATCGTGCACCAGGTCGATGTCGTCGCGGGCGTGCAGCTCGCGCACCACCCCGGCCAGGTGCGCCTGCGCGATCCCGCAGACCTGGTTGTACGGCCGCTGAAGCGCGGCGAACTGCCCGTCGGGAAAGACCGACACCTTCTCGTCCACCGTCAGGGTGCTGCTCTCCACCGAGGCGAGCACCACGCGTACGCCGAGTCGCCGCAGCTCCGGCACCAGCGTGGCGATCACGTTCTCGATGCCCCCGTAGCCCGGTGGTGGCACGGACAGCCACGGGCCGGCGTTCATCAGCACGGTGAGACTCATCGGACCCGGCCCTTTCGTGCGACGGCACCCGGGGCGGTCGCCCGCGTCCTCACGCCGCGGCCACCCGTCGACGGGGCACCCGGTGACGCAGCTCGGCCAGCGGCGGGCGCTCCTCGATGGACACGTCGCTGACGACGATCTCGCGGTCGAGGTTCGGCAGCGTGTCGGACCCGCCACGGCGGAACTGGGTCAGCAGCGCCTCCGGTGCCATGCCGGGGCTCGCCCAGCCCCGCCGTTGCAACCGCGACCAGGCGGTCAGCATGATCTGTGCGGACATCCGGCCGAGCGCCGCGGTGTCCTGGTGCCGGTGCTTACGTTCACCGAGGTCGACCTGCGCCAACGCGTCCAGACCCACCATTTCGAGCAGGTCGATCAGCATCGCCGTCTCCACTCCGTACCCGGAGACGAACGGCACCTGGGCCAGCACCTCCCGCCGGCCGGCGTACTCGCCGGCGAGCGGCTGCACGAAGCCGGCCAGTTCGGGCCAGAAGAGGTTGAGCAGCGGTCGCGCCATCAACTCGGTCACCCGGCCGCCGCCGTCCTGCTCCACGCTGGCGGTGCCGACCAGGGGCCGGTGGTAGAAACCCTTCACGAAATCGACCGACGGGTCAGTCAGCAGGGGGCCGAGCAGTCCGCTCACGAAGTGCGGCCGGAACTCCCGCAGGTCGGCGTCGATGAACGCCACCACGTCCCCCTCGGCGGCGGCCAGGCCGGCCCAGAGCGCGTCGCCCTTGCCGGCGAGCCGGGGCAGCCCCCGGGTCATCTCGTCCTGGCTGACCACCTCCGCGCCGGCGGCCCGGGCCACCCGCGCCGTGCGGTCGGTCGACCGCGAGTCCACCACGATCAGCTCGTCGACCAGCGCGACCCGATCCATCAGGTGTTCCCGGATGGTCGCCACGATCGCACCGACCGTGGCCTCCTCGTTACGCGCCGGCAGCACCACGCTGACCCGGCTCTCTCCCTTGGCGCGTAGCAGCCGGCGCGCCGGCCAGTCCGCCGCCGACGTGGTCCGGTACGTGGCCCACGCCTCCACCACCGGTGACACGCTCGATGTCGTATCCCGCACGGGCACCCCTCCGAATCCTGGCGGAAAACCGAGTTTGGTTGTTCCCATTCCGCACCATGCGCTAACCGCTTCCAGGGAAACAGCTTGATCACAGGGTGGCCCCGGCGCGTTCCCGGGGCATGAACGTTTGATTGCGCCCACCCCAGGGGACTGCTCCCGGCGGAGATGAAACCTTCTCGAAGGGAATTTCGAATGCGTGGATGCCGGGTGGGTCTGGTCGGCGCCGGCGGAGTGGCACAGCGGCACGCCCGCGTGCTGGCCGGGTTCGATGACGTCGAGCTTGTCGGCGTCACCGACGTGGCGCCGGAGGCGGCGTCGGCGCTGGTCGCGCAGCACGGCGGACGGGCCTGCGCCGACGTCGCCGAGCTGCTGGCCGCCGGCCCGGACGCCGTGTACGTCTGCGTGCCGCCGTTCGCGCACGGCCCGGCCGAGGAGGCGGTGATCGACGCCGGTGTGCCGATGTTCGTGGAGAAACCCGTCGCGGTCGACCTGGTCACCGCCGAGCGGATCGCCGACCTGATCGCCCGGCGCGGGCTGCGTACCGCCGTCGGGCACCACTGGCGTTACCTGAGCGTGCTCGACCAGGCCCGTGAGCTGCTCGGCGACCGTCCGGTGCGGATGGTCAGCGGCTCCTGGCTGGACAAGGTGCCGCCGGTGGCCTGGTGGTCGCGGCGGGACCGCTCCGGCGGCCCGGTCGTCGAGCAGGCCGCGCACGTGCTCGACCTGATGCGGGCGCTGGTCGGCGAGGTCACCGAGGTCACCGCGTACGGCAACGGCACACCGCCGCCGGTGGACGGCGCCGACATCGACTCGGTGACAACCGCCACGCTGCGCTTCGCCGGCGGCGCGGTCGGCACCCTCAGCGCGGCCTGCGTGCTGGGCTGGAAGCACCGGGCCGGGCTGGAAATTCTCGCGGACAGGCTGGCTCTGTCGATCAGCGAGGACGGCCTGCTGATCCGCGACGCCGACGGTGAACGGCACGTGCCGGCCGATCCGGAGGCCGCCCGGGTGGCGGTCGACCGCGCCTTCATCGACGCGGTGCGTGGCGTCGGCGACGACGTGCGCGTTCCGTACGCCGAGGCGCTGGGCACCCAGCGACTGGCCCTCGCGGTGGCCGACTCGGCCCGCACCGGCGAGACCGTGCGGCTCACCACCCCCGTCGGACCGACGGTGCTCGCCACCGGGGTGACCGTCGATGCGTGACCGGGTCGTCGTGGTCTCCGCCCCCGGCCGGGTGGAGCTGGTCGAGCAGGACGCCGCCCCGCTGCGCCCCGGCACCTTCCGGGTCGAGACGCTGTTCAGCGGCGTCTCCGCCGGCACCGAGCTGAGCTACGTCAAGGGCACCAACCCGTACCTGCACGTCACGTGGAACGCCGACCTGGGGCTGTTCCAGCCGGGGGAGGCGAGCACCCCGTACCCGGTGACGCGGCTGGGTTACATGCAGGTCGGCCGGGTGGTGGAGAGCGACACCCCGGCGGTCGCGGTGGGCGCGGTGGGCGCGATGACGTACGGGCACCGCACCGGCTGGCTTGCCGACCCGGTCGCCGAACGGTTCGTTCCGCTCCCCGACGACCTGGACCCGCTGCTCGGCGTCTACGTCGCGCACATGGGTCCGATCTGCGCCAACGGCCTGCTGCACGCCGCCGCCGACCTGCACGGCGCCGGCGTCCGCTCGCTCGGCGACGGGGTGCGCGGCCGGCGGGTCGCGGTGGTCGGCGCCGGCGTGGTGGCGCTGCTGACCGCGCTGTTCGCCCGGCGGCACGGCGCCGCCTCGGTGGTGGTGCTCGACCCCACCCCGCAGCGCCGGCAGGTCGCCGAGGCCCTCGGCCTGGAAACCCTCGACCCGGGCTCGGACGACCCGGCGGCGGTGCTCAAGACCCGCTGGGCGCACACCGCCGGCGACCGGGGCGCCGACGTGGTGTTCCAGTGCCGCGGGCAGCCGTGGGCGTTGCAGCTCGCGCTGCGGCTGCTGCGGCCGCAGGGCACGGTGATCGACCTCGCCTTCTACCAGCGCCGCGC
>NZ_RCVI01000346.1:0-37020 GCF_003667455.1 Micromonospora sp. CV4
GGTTCGGGGTGGGTTCGTTCAGGCGTGGGCGGGTGTCGGCTCGGGGGAGGTCGAGCCGGTCGTCGCCCGGCCGTCCTGCTCGGCGGTGAGGAGCCGGCGCAGGGAGAGCGCCACCAGCGAGGCGATCAGGCAGCCGCCGACCACGACGGCGACCCACACCATGCCGTTGGCGGCGCCGATGAGCGGGCCGGCGGTCACCGGACCGATCACGCCACTGACCCCGAAGATCATCGAACTCATGGCGTTGTACCGGCCGCGCAGCTCATCGGTGGCCAGGGCGTTGGTCAGCGCCGGCATCACCGGCGACAGCATCGTCTCGCCGAAGCCGAAGATCGCCGAGCAGGCCACCACGCACAGGGCGGCCACCAGGGCGCTTTCGGTGCTGACCAGACCGGCCGCGCCGAGGACCAGCCACGCGGTCGCGAACACCGCGCCGACCAACGCGAGCGCACCGGTGCGGCTGCGCCCCTCGATGCGGCGGATCACCAGCAGCTGGGCGAGCACGATCATCACGGTGTTGGCCGCGAGCGCCCAGGCCACCACCCGGGGGTTGACCTCGGCGACCCGCACGGCGTACGCGGCGAAGCCCACCTCGATCTGGGCGTACCCGCAGGTTGTGAGGACGAGACCGAAGATGACCAGCCGGCGGAACGGACGGTCGCGGAGAACGGTCAGGTAGCCGCCGGGCGACGGCTCGTCGCCGGTCCGACGCTGGCCGAGACGGTGGCCGACGCCCGGCAGGGTGAGCAGGATCAGCGCCGGCATCAGGTAGCTCACCGCGTCCAGCAGATAGATCACCTGGAACGTGGCGGGCCGGGCCGTGTCGATGATCGCGCCGGAGGTCATACCGCCGATGCCGATGCCGAGGTTGAGCAGGGCGAAGTTCAGCCCGAAGACGCGCTGCCGCTCGTCGTCCTCGGTGAGCGAGGCGAGGATCGTGTTCTGCCCGGACCAGATCGCCGAGCTGCCGATGGCGACCACCGTCATCACCAGCAGCGCCGAGCCGGTCGAGTGGACCAGCGCCAGCGAGCCGGTGCCCACCGCCTCGATCAGCAGGCACGGCACCACCACCCGGCGGGCGCCGAACCGGTCGATCAGCGTCCCGCCCAGCGGCGACAGCGCCAGGGTGACCGCGCCGTACCAGCCGATCACCAGGCCGGCGCGGGTGTCGGTGAGCCCGCGCACGTCGGTCAGGTAGATGAACAGGAACGGCAGGGTCAGCCCGCGCCCGATCGCCGACAGCAGGGTGCCGATGAGGAGCCGGCGAGCTTCCGAGCGGCGGGGGAGGGAGCGACGCAGCATGTCCGGCATTCTGTTCGCCGGGTGTGACGATTGGCGAACCGATTACCGCGGCTCCCCGCGCGCCCGCCGGCGGGCCGTGACCGATCCCATCGCTCAGCCCGGTCGGTGCGCGCGCCAGGTGTCGGTGCGCTCTGCCATGCTGGCCCGGTGAGCGTGACCTGGCGACACCTGCCCGCATCGGCCCGTGAGATCGCCGTCGCCGCCGGAGAGGCCGTCGCCGCCGCACAACAGCGCGACCCCACGGCCTACGAGGCGGCCGTGGCGCGCCTCACCGGTGCCGACCGGTCCGGCCTGGTGCTCGGCGCGACGGTCCGGCTGCTGTTGGAGGAGACGCATCCCGACGGGCTGGACGGCGACGACGTCCGCCAGGTGCTGGAGGTCTGCGTTCGCTCGGCCGTCGGCTGGCTGCCGGAGGTCGACCCGCACGTGGTGCTGGTGCTGCTCGCCGGGGCGCTCGGTGTGTACGACCCGGGCGACGACGACAACCCGCCGGGCCCGGCGGCCGTCGCCCGGCACGGCCCGCTGCTCGTCGCCGACCTGGTGTCGGCCGCGGGCCGGCCGCTCGACGGTTACCTGGCAACCGCGTTCGCCGAGATCGAGCGCACCGAGCGGCAGGACTGACACCACGCCCGGCGCGCTCCGCCCCGGGTCAGGCCGGCGTCCGCTGCGCCACCACCTCCAGATACTCGGCCGGGATCCGTACCGTGCCGTCGCCGGCGCTGTTGTGCGTCCGGGCCAGCTCCACGAGGTCGGCGTGCAGGTGCGGGCGCCGCTCCTCGGGCAGCGCCTCGAACGCCTTCAACGTCGGTCCGTAGTTGGCCCGGAAGAAGTCGGCGAATTCCTCCGGGGTGCCGAAGCGGAAGACGAACTCACGGCGTACCGCCCGCAGTTCGCCCACGGACCCGCCCAGCAGCTCACGGAGCCGGCCCTCGTCGCCCCACTGCACCGGCGGGCGTAGCCCGGCCGGCGGCGGCACGTGCCGCCCGACCGTGCGGAACAGGTCGCCGATGAACCCCTGGGGCGTCCACGACGCCAGCGCCACCGTGCCGCCGGGTCGGCAGACCCGGAGCAGCTCCGCCGCCGCCCGCTCCTGGTCCGGCGCGAACATCACGCCGACGACGGAGAGCACCGCGTCGAAGGACCCGTCGGGGTACGCCAGCCGCTCCGCGTCGCCGGTCACGAAGGTGACCGGCAGCCGCTCCGCCGCCGCCCGGGCGTGGCCACGCTCCAGCAGTTCGGGTACGTAGTCGACGCCGGTCACCACGCAGCCGCAGCGGGCGGCGGCGATGGCGGCGTTGCCAGTGCCGGTCGCCACGTCCAGCACCCGGGCGCCGGCCGGCAGGTCGGCCGCCGCCACCAGCCACTCGGCGATCGGGTGGATGAGCGCGGCGACCGCGCCGTAGTCGCCGCTGGCCCAGGTCACCTGCTGGCGTGCCTTGACGGCGTTGAGATCGAGTGCGGTGGTCATGTGCGGTTCCCCCCTCGGACGGATCGGTGTGCCACCGACGCTAGGTGGCGCGCTGCCCCGGGGGATCGGCAGAAACACCTATGTTGGGGGTATCAGGCCCCGCCGTCGGGCCGCCGCGGCCGCGTGCCCCCGGCT
The DNA here is from genome assembly GCF_003667455.1 of Micromonospora sp. CV4. Lineage (NCBI taxonomy): Bacteria > Bacillati > Actinomycetota > Actinomycetes > Micromonosporales > Micromonosporaceae > Micromonospora > Micromonospora sp. CV4. Next base: position 2,906 of record NZ_RCVI01000346.1, read on the forward strand.
GGGCACCGCGAGCTTGTCCAGCACCGCCGACACGTGATGGTCGACGGTCCGGGTGGAGAGCGACAGCCGGGCCGCGATCTCGGCGTTGCTCAGCCCCTCGGCGAGCAGCGCGAGCACCTCCCGCTGCCGGGCGGTCAGGCCCGTCGGGTGTGCGGCCGTCGCCGGGCGCGGCCCCCGTGGCACCCGGGCCATCCCGCGTCCGCGCAGCTCGGCCCGGACCCGCCGGGCCACGGCGACGGCACCCAGCCCGTCCAGGATCCGCAGCGCCGCACCGGCCGCCGTGTCGTCGCCGCAGGCCAGGGCCTCCGCCCGGGGGTACGCGCAGCCGAGCTGGCGCCACTCCTCGGCCGCACCGGCCCAGTCACCCTCGATCAACCGTCGGTACGGGGACGCCAGCGCGCCGGTGTCCCCGACCGACTCGCCGACCCGCCAGAGCCAGTACGCCAGCTCACCGGCGTACCACGGTTGGCCGACGTCGAGAGCGAGCCGGTGGGCGCGGCGCAGCTCGGGGACCGCCGACGCCGGTTCGCCGGCCAGCCAGTGTCGCTCCGCCAGGGCGGCGGCGACCGGTACGACGAACTGGAGTTCGCGGCTCTGCGCCGCCCAGCGCGCCGCCGTGTCCAGATGCTCGCCGGTGGCCGGGCCGCCCCGGCGGGCGTCGAGTCGGCCCAGGGTGACCCGGGCGGGGATCAGGCTTCCGCCGGGCTGCGCGGAACGCCGCCGACCTGACGGGCAACGTCGTGCAGCGGGCCGAGTGCCCGCGGCGTCAGCAGCGGGTCGCAGCTGCCCCAGAGCACCCGGGCTCGCGGCGCGGCCGTCGACGCGAACGCGCTGAGCAGGGCGGACTTCCCGGCACCCGCCTCGCCGGCGACGAGCGCGACCGCGCCGCCGGGGGAGGCCAGCAGCCCGTCCAGGGTGGCGAGCGCGTCTGCACGCTCCAGCAGCTCCATCGAGGTCGATGCTAGTCAGCGGGGCGTCCAGTCGTGTGCCGGTGAAGACGACGACGGCCGGGTTGACGCCGGTATCACCGGCTACGGCGGCAGGGTGGCCTCGCTACCCGGAGAACCGAGAGCCGGTGCGCGTTCGAAGATGTAGTAGACGGGGACGGCGGCGATGATGACCAGTGCCACCGGCGGGCTGACGAAGGCGACGGCGATCGCGGCCAGATACAGGATTGACGCCGCCCCGAATCGCAGCCGCGCCTTCCACCGGATCGCCCCCGGCACGGGCTGTGGGAGCCGCCCCGGACGCAGGGTCCATTCGAAGATCCCAGCGAAGCTCAGTCCCATCCCCAGGAAGGCGGCCGCATACAGAATCACCGCCACCTTGGCGTCCTGCCCGCCCAGCGCGAGGTACTTGGCCACCGTCGCCGTGTCCACCGGGATCAGAACCACGAACAGCAGCAGGATGAGGTTGAGGAGGGCCAGGGTCCGGTCGATGACGACGAGGTTGTCGATGAGGGCGTGGTGGTTGACCCAGATCAGCCCGATCGTGCCGAAGCTGATCAGGTAGACGACGAAGGAGGACCAGTGGTCCGCGACCTGATGCAGGAGCGGCCCATGACCCGGGCCGGCGACCGCCAGATTCAGCGCGAGTAGCGTGATCGCGACCGCGAAGACGGCATCGCTGAACACCTCCAGCCGGGTTCGGCTCACCCGACAGTTCTACCGCAGCACCCGGACGCGCCGTGGGTATTCAACCCGGCCCACTACCGCGGGGCCGGCCGCCTCTTCCTTCCTCCAGTCCGCAGGTCGCCGGGGCGTTGTCAGCCGAGCACGTCCGAGTAACCCCGTTCCAGGTACACGGTCGACCACGTCACACCGCCGGCAGCGGAGTTGGCGCCGTTGCCCCTGGCCAGCAACTCCCCGGTCTGCGGGTCGAAAAGCAGATATTCCCTGCCCCAGTCGCCGGGGCTCGGCCGGGGACCTCGGCCGAAGTCGGCCGACACCACGGTCCCGGTCCGTCCTGCCGGATCGGTCTGCTCACCGCGGCAGGTCACCCCCTCCGTTCCGGCGAGGAACCGCAGCACCGCAGCCCGACGCGCAAAGTCCACGACCCGCTCGTTGTTCAGCTCCCCGACGCTGACAAGGACGTGCGACGGTCCGTTCTCCCGCGCCTGGTACAGCGCCTCACCCATGGCCGCAGGTTCCGCCGCCGGCAGTGGCAGGACGCTGAATTCTCCCGGGCGCAGGTCGTCCGTGTCGGAACCCTCCTTCGGGATCATTTCTGGGTGCTCGGCGTAGAAGTTCCGCGATGCCTCGTCCGGATAGGTCGGTGCTCCTCGCACGATGCGCAGGCGTCCCGAGCCGTCGGCCGCGAGCCACCGCCACGTCTCCTCGCTGAACAGCACGCTCACCCACTGGGTGCGGCTACCCGGCTGCGCAGTCGAGCTGCTGCTCTGCCCCCTCCGGTGCAGGTACTCATACCGTCCGGCCTGTCCGTCGTACGACGTGGCTCGCATCCGGTCCGCGATCGTGCTCAGGCAGTGGGCCGGAACGCCAGCGGCACCCGGAACGGTCGGCGGCTGGAATGATCCGGAGGGTCCGGTGGTGGGCCGGAGGATCGTGACCGTCATCGCCGCGACGGCGACCACGGCGAAGGCCGCCCCGACGGCAACGAGTCGCCGCGCCCGCCGAGCAGGTACCACCCGGTCGTAGGACGTCACGTCGTTGCTGGCGAGCCGCAACACTTCCTCGACGTCACCGGCCCCCACCTCGATTCCCCGCGCCGGGTCCGCCGCCTCCAGCAGCTCTCGCACCCGCTTGTTCATCGCGCTCCTCCCAGCTGGCCGTCGAGTGAGGGGATCTGTTCGGGCTGTTCCCGGAGCATCTCGGTCAGTCGCCGTCGAGCCCGGTGCAGCCGTACTTTGGCCGTGGCCGCACCGCAGCCCAGGACCAGCGCCGCCTCGCTCAGCGACGACTGCTCCCAGCCGACCAGCCGCAGGATCTCCTGATCGTCGTCCGACAGCCGGCTGAGCGCCGCGCGCACGTCGACCAGCCGCACGACGCCGTCATGACGGTCCAACGCGGCAGCTTCGGTCAGCTCAACGGACGTCGGTACGGCCCGTTGGGCGCGCCAATGGTTGGCCAACAGCCGACGAGCGACCCCATACAGCCAGGGCAACGTCCGCGCCGGGAGTTCCGACCGGCGCCGCCAGGCCACCAGGAACACCTCCTGGGCAAGTTCCTCCGCCGCCGTCAGACCGTCGAGTCGGCGCAGTCCGTAGCGCACGACGTCTGGATAGTGCCGTGCGTAGACCCCGCGGAACCAGTCGGCGCCCCGGGCGTTGACGTCCCTCATACCCCTACTTGTGTCAGTCAGCGGCCGGGGGTTACAGGACAATGCTTCCAGCAGGATAGGAAGGGCCGGAAACGAATCAAGGCCCCTCCGTGGAGGGGCCTCGATCTGCTCTTACCTCTGGTCGGGGTGGCCGGATTCGAACCGACGACCTCTTCGTCCCGAACGAAGCGCGCTACCAAGCTGCGCCACACCCCGAGGCGTGCCGACAAATAGTAGCCCACCCGCCCCGATGGTCAAACTCGGTACCCCCGGGGGTCGGACCGCGCCCGGAGCAGCCAAGATCCGCACAACTTCGGCGATGTTGGTGCCTCAACGCGTCGTGAGGCACCAACATCCCTGATGTTGCGCGGATCTTGAGACGAGGGCGCGCGAGGGAGGGGACGAGGGCGCGCGGGCGGAAGAGCGGGCGCCCGGTCAGCGAGGGATGAGGGTGAGGATGCTCGCTTCCGGGGGGCAGGCGAAGCGGACCGGAGCCGTCGGGTGGGTGCCGAGTCCGGCGGAGACGTGCAGCCAGGAGTCCGAGCCCGGCCACCGGTGCAGTCCGCGCGCCATCGAGCGGGGCAGTCCGCAGTTGGTGACCAACGCCCCGACACCGGGTACGCAGACCTGCCCGCCGTGCGTGTGCCCGGCCAGCAGCAGCCCGAAGCCGTCCGCGGCCATCTGGTCGAGCACCCGCGGTTCGGGGGAGTGCGCCAGCGCGATGGAAAGTTCCGCCGAGGTCGACACCGCGCCGTCCACCGCGCCGTAGTCGTCCCGCTCGATGTGCGGGTCGTCCACGCCCACCAGGTCGATCTGCCGGCCGCCGGCCTTGAGCATGGTGCGGGCGTTGTTCAGGTCCATCCAGCCGGCGCCGGTGAACACCTGTCGCAGCTCCTCGTAGGGCAGGTCGACGCCCTCGGTGTACTCCCGGTCGGGCAGCAGGTAGGTGAACGGGTTCTTCCACACCGGCCCGGTGTAGTCGTTGGAGCCGAACACGAACGCTCCCGGGTAGTCCAGCAGCGGTTGCAGCGCCCGCAGCACCCCGGGGACCGCGCCCGGGTGCGCCATGTTGTCGCCGGTCACCACGACCAGGTCCGGGTCGAGGGCGGCCAGCGACGCCACCCAGTGCTGCTTGCGCGCCTGGTCGGGCATCATGTGCAGGTCCGACAGGTGCAGCACGCGCAGCGGCTCCGCGTCGGCCGGCAGCATCGGTACGTCGTACCGCCGCAGGGTGAACATGTTGCGCTCGACGAGTGACGCGTACGCGAGGGTGGCCGCTCCGACCGCGGCGGTTCCGGCGGCGAGCCGGAATAGTGTGCGCTTTCGCATGCCGTTCAGGGTAGTTTGACCGTCCATGAGCACGCTGAAGGACCGCCTCACTGCCGACATGCGTTCCGCGCTCAAGGCGCGCGACGAGCTGACCACCTCCACGCTGCGGATGGCCCTGGCCGCCGTCGGCACCGCCGAGGTCGCCGGCAAGGCCAAGCGCGAGCTCTCCGACGACGAGGTGCTCGCGGTGCTGACCAAGGAGGCGAAGAAGCGCCGGGAGGCGGCCACCGCCTTCGCCGACGCGGGCCGCTCCGAGCAGGCGGCGAAGGAGACCGCCGAGGGCGAGGTGCTGGACCGTTACCTGCCCAAGCAGCTCTCGGACGCCGAGCTGACCGAGCTGGTGTCCGGCGCGCTCGCCGCGGGCGGCTTCACCGGCAAGGCCCAGATGGGCCCGGCGATGAAGGCGGCCCAGGCCGCGGTGGTCGGCCAGGCCGAGGGTGGTCGGGTGGCCGCCGAGGTACGCCGACAGCTCGGCCTCTGACCGGTCCGCGCACGATCTGACGCCCCGACCGCCCGCAGCGCAGGATCGACCGGCGGCGACAGTCCCGACAGACGAACGGGCGGGCACCCGGAGTGGGTGCCCGCCCGTTCGTACCTCTGTTTCGCTCAGCCGCCGGGGCGGCCCGCACCGGGTCGGCCGGGCGGGTTGCCGGGCTGCCCGGGGCCACCCGGGTTGGTGGTGCCCGGCGGGGTGCCGCCGCCGCTGCTGACCTGGATGGTGACCACGCCGCCCTTGATGGTGCGCCCGTCCGGGCTGGTGCCGGCGACGGTGCCAGCCGGGCACGTCGACGTCACCTTCGCGCTGGAGACGACCGGTTCGAAGCTGGCGTCCTTGAGCCGGGACTTCGCGCTGTCCACCGACGCGCACTTCACGTTGGGGATGCTGCGCTGGTCACCCTCGGAGATCTTCTGGCCCGGCGTCTCGAACTGGATCCGCGGTTTCTTCTTCATGGCGTCCCGCAGCGTCTCGTACACCGGCGGGTTGATGCCGTCCTTCTCGCCGTGCTTCATCTTGACGTTGGTCTGCGGCCAGTCCGGGTCGGCCATGATGCCGGCCACCGCGTACTGCTTGGTCATGGCGACCAGGGCGGCGGTCTTCTCCGAGTCGGTGGTGCCGGACTTGCCGGCCACCGGCGCATCGACGATGCCCCGCACGTTGCCGGCGGTGGCTCCCGTGCACTTGGAGGTCGACGACCGGTCACCGACCGGGCAGCGGGCCGCGTCCACCGCGGCGCGGGCGACGTCGGTGCTGAACCGCTTCTCGCAGCGCGGGTTGGCGATGTCCAGCTTGTTGCCGTCCGGGTCCCGGATCTCCTGCACCGGGATCGGCTCGCAGAACTTGCCGTCCGCGGCCAGGGTGGCGTAGGCGTTGGCAAGGTCCAGCGGGGTGGTCTGCGAGACGCCCAGGGTGAACGCGCCCCACTGGTGCGCTCCCCGCTCCAGGTCCAGATCCTCCTGGGCCCGGAAGTTGATGCCCAGCCTCTTGGCGGCCTTGACCACGTTCTCGGCGCCGACCTGCTGCTGGAGTGGCACGAAGTAGGTGTTCACCGACCGGCCGAACGCGCCCCACATGTTGTGCACGCCGGCCATGCTGTCGGTCGAGTTGGTGGGGCAGTAGAAGTGTGTGCCCTTGCAGGCCGCCGGGCTGCTGTTGTCGATGATGTAGTCCGACTTGAACTGCTTCGGCGCGTTGATGGTGTGGCTGAGGGGGATGCCCTTCTCCAGCGCCGCCACGATGGTGAACATCTTGAACGTCGAGCCGGCCTGGTAGCCGGTGATGCCGTCGCCGCCGGTGAGCAGCGGGTTGACCGTCGCCGGGTAGTTGCCCCGGATGCCCTTCCTCTTCTTCGCGGGATCGCTGGAGAGCTTGTTCTTCGGGTTCTTCGGGTCGTCCAGCTTGAACTGCCGGTTGACCGCGAGCGCCCGGACCCGCCCGCTGCCCGGCTCCACCACGGCGACCATGGCGGCTTCCTTGCTGTTCTCGCTCTTGGCCTTGCGGACCGCCTTGTCGGCGCCCCTCTGGGCCTGGACCTCGAGCGAGGTCACGATGTTGTAGCCGCCGCTCTTCAGCCGCCGCTCACGGTCGTACGACGTCGAGCCGAACGTCTCCTGCTGCATCCACCAGCGGTAGAAGTAGTCGCAGAAGAAGCCCCAGCTGTTGACGTTGGCGGCGACGCAGCCGTTCGGGGTGCGCTTGTCCTTCACCACCAGCTTGGTCGCCTTGGCCGCGTCGGCTTCCTGCTGGGTGATGGCCTTGATGTCGACCATGTTCTGGATGACGTAGTTGCGCCGGTCCAGGGCGAGCGGGAAGCCGGCCTTGGTGGTCGGGTCGTTGGTGGTGGGCGCCTTCACCATTCCGGCCAGCAGCGCCGCTTCCTCGATCTTCAGCTTGCTCGGCGGCTTGCCGAAGTAGACCTGGCTGGCGGCGAAGACGCCGTACGCGCCGTTGCCGAACGAGGCGAGGTTGAGGTAGCGGGTGAGGATCTCGTCCTTGGAGAATTCCTTGTCGACCTGGAGGGCCAGCCGCATCTCGCGCAGCTTGCGGGCGCTGGTGTCCTCGGTCGCCGCGACCACGTCGGCGGGGTGGGTGGCCGAGTACGCGATGGCCAGCCGGACGTACTGCATGGTCAGCGTCGAGGCGCCCTGCCGGCCGGCGCCTTCGTTCTGGTTGTTCACGAACGCGCGGGCGACACCGTTGATGTCGACGCCGTTGTGCTTGTAGAAGTCATGGTCCTCGGCCGCGATGATGGCCTTCTGCATGTACGGCGAGATGTCGGCGAGCTTCGCGTCGCGCCGGTTCTCGTCGTACATGATCGCCAGCGGTGTCTTGCCGTCCGAGGCATACAGGTAGCTGGCCTGTGGCGAGCGGGCCACCGTCAGCTCCGTGGGCAGGGCGCCGAAGGTCTCGGCGCCGGCCTTGGCGGCCAGGCCGGACATCGCCACCGCGGGGAAGGCCGCCGCGGCGACCACCACGCCGGCCAACAGGCCGCATACGAGCAGCGATGCGGCGTTGGTCAGCACATTGTGGTCACGTTTCCGCATCCAGGTCACCTCAGCAGGGTACGCGAGTAGGGAACGAGGGGCGCTGGGGCGTTGTTTCCCCATTTCCTGCGCGCGCTGCCCTCGTTGTGCTAAACGCACGACCCCCGGTGCGTGGTTGCGTGTGACCTGGCGGAAGTCTCCTCCGACCCGAGGAGGCGGCGCAGCGTTTTCGCCGACCTCGGCGGGGTAACCGGCGGTCGAGAGCCCGGGAAGCCGGGAGTGTCCGGAATGATGGATTTCGCCGACAACGTTGCGTAATCAGGCGACTACAGAGCATGATGGGGGGCGGCGACAGCGCCACATGTCGCTCGCGCCGCCTTGGGGAAGGCGAGCCGGGCGATCGGGGGGAATTGCCGGCTGACGTGCAACGAGGTCGGTAGGTACTGCAAGGGGGGACGTGTACACATGGGCATGATCACTGACTGGCCGTCGCTGGCGGCGTGTCAGAACGGGGACCCGGACGCGTTGTTCGTACAGGGCGCCGAACAGAACGTGGCGAAGCGGATCTGCCGGAGTTGCCCAGTTCGGTACGAGTGCCTGGCCGACGCGCTGGACAACCGGATCGAGTTCGGTGTGTGGGGTGGCATGACCGAACGCGAACGCCGGGCGTTGCTGCGTCGTCACCCGCAGGTGACGAGCTGGCGCAAGATGTTCGAGGCCGCGATGAAGAAGAACAGCAAGGACAAGGCCGGCAAGGACAAGATCCTCGTCAGCGCGGCCAACTGACCTCGGTCACGGCCGGCTGATCGCCGCGCCGATCGTCCGCAGCCCGTCGACGTCGTGCACGTCGGCGGGCTGCGCCGTCACCGACACCGCCGGCACCGCCGGAAACGCCTCGGTGAACCGCGCGGCCACCTGCTGCTCGCGTACCGCCTGACGGGCCAGCGCGGCGTGCGCCCGCAGCACGTCGGCGGTGGCCTCGTGCCCACCCAGCTCGGTCAGCCGCTCCGCGGCGGCCCGGCTCCGCTCCGCGTCCAGCTCCGGCACCGCCGGCCGGTGCACCCGGTTGAGCACCAGGCCGGCCAGCGGCATGTTCTCCTCGCGCAACCGGCCGGCGAAGTAGGCGGCCTCGCGGACCGCGTCCGGCTCCGGCGCCGCGACCAGCACGAAGGCCGTCTCCCGCGCCTGGAGGATGCGGTACGTCTGCTCCGCCCGCTGCCGGAAGCCGCCGAACATCGAATCCAGTGCGGCCACGAAGCCGGACAGGTCGGTGAGCAGCTGCGCGCCGAGCACCTTCTGCACCACCTTCGAGAACATCCCGAACGAGGCCGTGACCAGGCTGAACATGCTCCGACCGCCGCTGCGCGCCGGCGCCAGCAGCAGTCGCAGCATGCGGCCGTCGAGGAAGCGGGAGAGCCGGGCCGGCGCGTCCAGGAAGTCGAGCGCCGAGCGGGACGGCGGAGTGTCCACGACGATCAGGTCCCACTCGCCCCGGGCGTGCAACTGGCCGAGCTTCTCCATCGCCATGTATTCCTGCGTGCCGGCAAAGGTCGAGCTCATCGCCTGGTAGAAGGGATTGGCGAAGATCTCCGCCGCCTTCGCCGGATCGGTGTGCTGGAGCACCACGTCGTCGAAGGTGCGCTTCATGTCCAGCATCATGGCGTGCAGTTCGCCGCCGCTGCTCTCGACGTCGATCCCCTTGACCTGGCGGGGGGTGTTGTCCAGCTCGGTCAGGCCCAGCGACTGGGCCAGCCGGCGGGCCGGGTCGATGGTGAGCACCACCGTGCGCCGGCCGTGGTGCTCGGCGGCCCGCAGCGCCAGCGCGGCGGCCGTGGTCGTCTTTCCCACCCCTCCGGCACCGCAGCACACGACGATCCGCACGCCCGGGTCGGCGAGGATCTTGTCGACGTCCAGCTGCGGCGCCGCGTCTTCGGAAGGCACCAATCGAGCGTATCGGGCCGGGTGGGTCCGTGCGCCCGTGCCGACCTCAGGTGTGAGTCAATCGGCCCGGACGAGAGCCTGGGCCAGGGTCGCGAGCCCCGCCCGGTCCACCCCGTCGGGCAGCAACGGCAGCTCGATCATCGGCAGCCCCAACTCCACCAGCTCGGCGCGGAGCGAATCCTCCAGCTCGCGCCGGATGAGCTGGTCACGCGCCTCGTCGTGCAGGCCGGCGATGGTGTCCCGGTCGGCCGGCAGCCCGGCGGCGACCAGACCGCGCCGCAGCTCGGCCGCGTTGACCGCCCGACCGGCGGGCACCGGTGGCCGCGTGCCGTTGACGATCACCCGTCCGACCCCGAAGCCGAGCGAGGTCAGGTCGGCGATGGCGTCCACCGTCTCCTGCACCGGCATCTCCTCCAGCAGCGTGACCACGTGCACCGCGGTTATCGGGGACCGCAGCAGCGCCGAGACACCCTCGCTCTGGGTCTTGATCGGGCCCACCTTGGCCAGCCGGGCCGTCTCAGCCGTGACGTTGAGGAACCGGCCGATCCGCCCGGTCGGCGGGGCGTCCAGCACCACCGCGTCGTACGCGCGTCGCTGCCCCGAGGTGCGGGTGGTGGCCTCCTTCACCTTGCCGGTGAGCAGCACGTCGCGCAGGCCCGGGGCGATGGTGGTGGCGAAGTCGATCGCGCCGAGCTTGCGGAGCGCCCGACCCGCCGCACCCAGCTTGTAGAACATGTCGAGGTATTCGAGCAACGCCTCCTCGGCGTCCACCGCCAGCGCGCGCACCTCACCGCCGTCCGGGGCGTCCGCGAGGTGCCGTTCCTCGTACGGCAGCGGGTCGATGCCGAAGAGCTGGGCGATGCCCTGCCGCCCCTCGACCTCCACCAGCAGGGTGCGCCGGCCTCCGGCGGCGAGCGCCAGGGCCAGCGCCGCGGCCACGCTGGTCTTGCCGGTGCCGCCCTTGCCGGTCACCACGTGGAGACGGGCCGACCATCCGTTGCCGGCCGGGTCGGTCGGCCGCTCAGCTGCACGCACCCGTCGAGCCTATCCAGGCCGGCCGGTCACGCGACCTCGCAGACCCACCAACCCGACTTCTGCACCACCGTGAAGCGCAGATCCTGGTCCGCCACCTTCTCGTCCGCGGTGGTCATGGTGAGCCGGGTGGAGACGGTGGCCCGGTCCCCCGTCTGGTTGTCGACCTTCGGGCTGGTCCACCGGAAACGGGGGGTCTGGTACTCGGCGGTGTACTTCTGCACCTCCGCGATCTTCGCGGCGATCTTCTCGTCGTCCCGGGAGGCGGCGCAGACGCGGCCGGCCGCCTTGGTCGCGTCGCGATCCTTGTAGACCGCGGTGAGGAACTCGTCGACGGCGACCGTCGGTTCCTTGGCTCCCTGGCCGGTCTCGGCGTTGCGCAGGGTCAGGAACGCCACCACACCGCCGCCCACGCAGAGCACCATGATCACGACGAGCGCGATCGCCGCGATCAGCAGGCCGCGCTTCTTCTTGGGCTCGGCGGTGCCCTGGTACGGGGGGTAGCCGGGCGGAGGTGGCGGGATCGCCGAGGGGTCGGAGGTGCCCGGTGCCGCGGTCGACCCGGCCGGGGACGCCGGGAAGGTCGGCTCGGCCGGCTGTGCCGGGAGCGCCGACCGGTCGGGCTGTGCGGGCAGGGCGAGCGGGCCGGACTGCGCCGCGGGGGCCGGCTGGTCGGGAACGCTCGGGGCGCCGGTCGGGTCGGCGGGATCCGGGTGGGCCGGCGGGAGCGCGGGCTGGTCGCCGCTGGGCGGTTGGGTCATGTCTTCCCCCGGGGGGTGCGGGCGCCCGCCGCCACCCCTGGCGCCGAGCGTGATCGAGCGGGTGGCCGGCACTGCGCGACCGTCCGACCGGAAGGGTAGCGGTCAATCACCGAACCGGTGTCGCCCCGGCCGGCCGGCAGGGGCCACGGATCCGGCCGGCGGGATCTCCGGTGCGCTGCGCTGTCGGGCCTCTTACCTGCGATCTGTCGCATATGTGACTACGGGTCACCGGCCGTGCGCGTCCTGTTGGCGGGACTGCGGCCACGGACCTACCGTCGATTCCGGGTGCGGGGGCCGGAGCGGACGGATGGTCCGGACCGGAGGCGTGATCCGACAGGTACGACCGGAGGCAGTGCATGCGCGACGTGGACAACATCCCTCGCACCCAGTTCCCGACCAACGACCGGCCGCGCCGGTCCGGGTCCCGGGGCGAGGCCGACGGGCCGGTCGGCAGCCTGCCGGTCAACGAGCGGTCGTACCGCCGGGTGCCCGAGCCGCCGCCGGAGGTGGCCGTGGCGTCGAGTCGCCCAACTGAGCGGGGCCGGGACGACGAGGAGCCGGGCTTCGTCATCCATCTGCCGATCCGGGTACCCGACCTCGCGGCGGCGACCGCGCTCGCCGGGCGGGTGGCGGTGTCCCTGGGTTTCCTGCCGGAGCTGGACGCCGGTGAGACCACCGTGTCCAACGCCGACGACCAGAACAACCGGCACCGGGTCTTCTGCGACCTGCTGCTGCCCGATCGCTCCCGCTGCCCCCAGGGGTACGAGCACGAGGGGCCCTGTGGGGAACTGCCGGCGGCGCCGGAGCAGCGTCCCGCACCTCGCCCCGCCAGCGGACCGTAGGCTGTGCCTCGAATACGTCCGCACCGAGAGGGAGCCCTCCAGCGATGCAGAAGTGGGAATACTCCACGGTCCCGCTGCTGGTCCATGCGACCAAGCAGATCCTCGACAACTGGGGCGAGGACGGGTGGGAACTCGTCGCCGTGATCCCCGGGCCGAACCCGGACCAGTTGGTCGCGTACCTGAAGCGGCCCAAGGCATGAGCAACGGTCCGCACGCGAAGCTCGCCGAGCTGGGTCTCGAACTGCCCGAGGTCGTGCCGCCGGTGGCCAGCTACGTGCCGGCCGTGCAGTCCGGGCAGCACGTGTACGTCTCCGGGCAGCTGCCGATCGCCGAGGGCAAGCTGCTGGCCACCGGCAAGGTGGGCGCCGGGATCTCCGGCGAACAGGCGAAGGATCTGGCGCAGCGGTGCGCGCTCAACGCGCTGGCGGCAGTCGACTCGCTGGTCGGCCTGGAGAACGTGGTCAAGGTGGTCAAGCTGACCGGGTTCGTGGCCTCCGCGCCCGGCTTCATCGGCCAGCCCGCCGTGATCAACGGCGCCTCCGACCTGCTGGGCACCGTCTTCGGTGAGGCCGGCCGCCACGCCCGCAGCGCCGTCGGGGTGGCCGAGCTTCCCCTGGACGCCCCGGTGGAGATCGAACTGATCGTCGAGGTCGCCTGACGCGTCGCCGCCCCCGCGGTCGTGCGCTTCCTGGCCGGATGAAAGCCCTGAACGGGGACGAATCAGGGACCTCAAGTGCAAGATCGCGGGGTGTGGCGGGCGGGGCCGTACGATCGCAGCCATGAGCGGGCACGTGACGGCGCCGGCGGCGGCGCTCGCCGACGAGCTGCCGAGCTGGGTGACGCTGCTGCGCGCGCCGAACCCGGGCCCGATGACCCTCGACGGCACCAACACCTGGGTGCTGCGGGCGGCCCCGGGCGAGCCGGCGGTGGTGATCGACCCCGGCCCGGCCGACGAGGGGCACCTCGCGGCGATCGCCGGGCACGGGCCCGTCGGCGTCGTGCTGATCACCCACGGCCATCCCGACCACACCGAGGGCGCGCCGCGGCTGAGTGAACTGCTCGGCGGCGTGCACGTCCTCGCCGTCGACCCGGCGCACACCATCGGCGGTGAGCCGTTGGCCGGGCCGGGCGCGCACCTCGACGGCCTCGGCCTCACGATCCGTCCGCTGGACACCCCCGGGCACACCGCCGACTCGGTCTGCTTCCTGGTCGAGCGCGGCGACGAGCGGGTGGTGCTGACCGGTGACACCATCCTCGGCCGCGGCACCACCGTCGTGGCGCACCCGGACGGGCACCTCGGCGACTACCTGACCAGCCTGGAGCTGCTCAGCGCGTACCGGGGGATCCCGGCGTTGCCCGGGCACGGCCCGGCGCTGGCCGACTGCGCCGCCGCCGCCGAGTTCTACCTCGCCCACCGCCGGGCCCGGCTCGACCAGGTCCGGGCGGCCGTCGCCGCGGGCGCCCGCACCCCCGGCGAGGTGGTCGCCGTGGTCTACGCGGACGTGGACCGCTCGCTCTGGTGGGCCGCCGAGTGGTCGGTCCGCGCCCAGCTCGAACACCTGGGTGTGGGCACCGGGGAATCTGAGCCCGGGGTCAGCGGGTTGGAGCAGACGTGACCTGCCCCGTGTGTGGAACCGTCGCCGTTCCCGGTGCCCGGTTCTGCCACAACTGCGGGGCCGCGCTACCGGCCGCCGCGACGTTGCCGGCGGCCGAGCGCCGGGTGGTCACCGTGCTCTTCGGCGACCTCTCCGAATTCACCTCGTGGTCGGAGGATCTCGACCCGGAACGCGTCGGAGCGGTCACCGACCGGGTGCTCGCGGCCCTCGCCGGAGCGGTGAAGACCTTCGGCGGGCACGTCGACAAGCTGACCGGCGACGGGATCATGGCCGTCTTCGGTGCTCCGGTGGCGCACGAGGACGACGCCGAGCGGGCCGTCCGGGCCGCCCTGTCCATGCAGCGGGCGGTCCGCCGGGTGCTCGACGACGAGCGGGGTGGCGGCGCGCCGCTCGGGCTGCGGGTCGGGCTGAACACCGGCGACGTCATCGCGGGCATCCAGGCCGCCATCGAGTACACGGTCATCGGAGACACGGTCAACACCGCCGCCCGGCTGGCCGACGCCGCCGCCGTCGGCGCGGTCTATGCCGGCGGCCGGACCTCCGCCGCCACCCGGCACGTGGCCTCGTGGCGGGCGCTGCGCCCGCTGCGGCTCAAGGGCAAGCGCGAACCGGTCGAGGCGTACGAGCTGCTGGGTCTGCTGGACGCGCCGGGCACCCGGTCGGGGCTCGGTGACGAGGCGCCCTACGTGGGCCGGGAGACCGAGATCGGTCGGGTCGCCGGCCGGCTCGCCGAGGTGATCGACCAGGGTGACCCGCGAGTGCTGCTGATGACCGCCGAGGCGGGCATCGGCAAGTCGCGGTTCGCCGCCGAGGTGGAACGGCTCGCCGCCGGATACGACGTGGGCGCCGGCCGGTACGCCGCGCACACCGGCGCCCGGGTGCTCTCGGTGCGCTGTGCCGCCTTCGGTGAGCGGCGTCGGCTCGCGCCGCTGGCCGACCTGGTCCGCGCCGCGGTCGGCCTGCCCGGTGACGCGGCTACGGCGCTGACCCGGCCGGCGGTGGAGGAGCGGTTTCGCCGGCTCGGCCAGCGGCTCGCCCGCGCCGGTGGTGAGACGGCGCCGATCGCCACCGACCAGCTGCTCGCGCTGCTCGGCTACGCCGAGCTTCCCGCCCACGCCGGCACCGACAACGGCGAGTGGGCGGGCGTGCCGGCGGCCGACGCCGAGGCGGTGCCGAACGCGGTCGCCGACCTGCTCAGCGGGCTCGCCGCGGAAGCGCCGCTGGTGATCGTGGTGGACGATCTGCACGACGCCACCGCCGAGACGATCCGCGCCCTCGGGCTGACCCTGTCCCGGCTCACCGGCCCCGTGTTGGTGCTGCTGCTCGGCCGCCCCGAGCTGGTCCGTACCGCCGGTGCGCTGACCCGGGTCGCGGACGCCGAGGTGCACTCGCTGCCGCCGCTGCGCGGCGCCGACGCGGCCCGGCTGCTCACCAGTTACCTCGGTGGCGGCAAGCTGCCGCCGGCCGACGCGGACCGGCTGCTCGCCACCGCCCAGGGCAACCCGTTCTACCTGGCCGAGCTGGTCACTCTGCTGATCGAGCGCGGGGCGCTCACCACGGTGGAGCCGGCGCGCGGTGCCCGTGACGCGGTGGAGCCGGCGCGTGGTGTCCGCGCCACGCCCGGCGAGCGGGACCAGGGCTCGACGGCCGGCTGGCGGCTGGTGCCCGGCTCGCTGGGCAGCCGGTTGCTCTCCCGCGACCTCGCCGCGGTGCTCGCCGCCCGGATCGACGCGCTCCCGCCGGACGCCCGCTCGGTGCTGCGCGACGCCGCCGTCATCGGTGACACGGTGCCGACGGGTGCGCTGGAGGCGCTGCGTGAGCAGCACGGCGGCCGCGACGGTCGGCCCTCGGCCGTGGCCGCGGTGGAACTCGACCGGGCCGTCGACGAGCTGCTGCAACGCCGCATGCTGCACCGCACCCGCCTCGGCTACGCGTTCGCCACCCCGCTGATGCGGGAGGCGGCGTACGCGGGGGTGAGCAAGGCGGAGCTGGCCGAGCGGCACGCCGCGCTGGCCCGCTGGGCGGCGCCGCGGGACGAGGCCAGGACCGGCACGCCGGGCGGGTTCACCGACGAGGCCCGGGACGACTTCGTGGCCACCCACGTCGAGCGGGCCGCCACGCTCGCGGACGCGGTGAAGTTGCGCCCGGACGCGCCGGCCCGCGCGGTGGTTCCGCTCGGGGTCGCCGCGCTGGGCCGGGCCGCCCGCCGGTCGCTGTCGGCCGGCGAGCCGGCGCTGGCCGTGGAGTACGCCGAGCGCGCCACCGAACTGGCCCGCGACGGGGTTCCGGCGGCCGACCGGGTGGTGCATGCCCGGGCGCTGCTCCAGATCGGCCGGGTCGTCGACGCGCTCGCCTACGCCGAGAAGATCGCCGCGAACGCGGGGGACGAGGCCGTTCGGGCCAGTGCCCTGCTCCTCGCCGGGCAGGCTCAGCAGACCCTCGGCGACCAGGGCCGGGCGGTGGCCGCCTGGCAGGAGGCGTTGCAGGTGGCCACGGCCGGCGGGCTGCCCACCCTGCGCGCCTCGGCGATGCGTCGGCTCGGCATGGCGGAATTCGTGACCGGGCGGCTGAGTCAGGCGAGCAGCCGGTTGGCCGCCGCGTACCAGGTCAGCCTCGGCGCGCAGGACCGGCGCGGGCAGGCCTGGTCCCTGCAGAACCTGGCGTGGGTGACCACCACCCGGGGCGACTTCGCCGGCACCGACGCGGTGCTGGGCCGGGCCGCCCGGCTCTTCGCCGAGCTGAAGGACCCGTACGGGCGGGCCTGGCTGCGGGGCACCACGGCGTTCGCCCGCCTGCTCGCCGGCCGGCTGCGCGAGGCGTGCCGGTTGGCGCAGGTCTTCCTGCCCTTCGGCGAGCGGGTCGGTGAGGCGTGGGCGGTGGGCACGCTGCGGGCGGTGGCGGCGTTCGCCACGGCCGAGCTGGGCGAGCTGGCCGAGGCGGACCGGGAGGCCCGGCGGGCGTACCGGGAGTTCGCGGCCGCGTCCGACGACTGGGGGCGCGGGTTCGCGCTGGTGGTCCGCGCCGTGGTGGCGCGCGGGCTGGGAGAGCCGGAGCACGCGGCCGACCTGCTCACCGACGCCCTGGCGTACGCCGAGCGGACCTCGCATCCGCTGCTCACCGGGATGGCGGGCACGCTGCGGGGCTTCGTGGCGATGGACATGGGTGACTGCGAGACCGCCGAGCGGTTTGCCCGTGCGGTGCTGACCGCCGTGGAACCGCACAACCCGCAGGCGCCGGCGCAGGTCGCGCCCCGGGTGCTGCTGGCGACCGCCCGGTTGGCGGCCGGCGACTCGGCGACCGCGGTCGGGCTGCTCGCCCCGGTTGCCACCGCCGCCGCGAACGCGCCGTCGCTGCTCTTCTCCCGCCGGCAGACGATGGCCCGGTACGCGTCGGCGCTGCTCGCCCACGGTCAGCGGGACCAGGCGCTGGACTGGGCGCGGCGGGCGGTCACCGCACCGGCCGAGGACGTGCGCAGCCAGGTGATCGCGGCCAGCGTGCTGGCCGAGGCGTTGGCCGCCTGCGGTCGCCCGGCCGAGGCTCTGTCCTGTGCCGACGAGGCGGTCCGCCTGGCGTACGCCACCGAGCAGCGCAGCGAGCGCGCCGAGGCGGACGCGCTGCGCGCCCGGCTCATCACCACCTCCTGATCCCGCCCTCTCCCGGACCCGCGCCGATGTCGGCGGCTGCCGTGGCGTGGGCCGGTTATTGACGGTTTCGGGGATGTGGTGGTCGGGGTGAGCGGCTAGCGTGTCAACACCGTGCGGGGTCCACAGTGGCGACCTTCGCCGTGCCTGGGGAGGCTTTCCATGAAGCTGCCGCGTTCCGTGGCGGGTTGGACCATCGCGGTCTTCGGCGTGCTGGCGCTCTTGATGGGAGCGCTCGGGCTGCTCTGGCCGGAGGCGATGCTGCGCCTGCTCGGGCTGGACGTTCCGGCCACCCGTGCCGTCGGTGACCACACCGGCACCTTTCTGCTGGCGTCCTCGATGGCGTCGTTCAACATGGGCGTCTACTACCTGCTCGCCACGGTGACCGAGTGGCGGGCGTTCTACCGGTTCACGGTGGTCTTCCGGCTGGTCACGTTCACCGTCTTCAGCATCGCCGTGCTGGCCGACATCGCCCCCGACCGGTTCTTCGGGGTGGCCGCCTGGGAGGGCCTGGGCGCGTTGGCCACCGCCGTCGGCCTGCGCGTGGACTCCCGCAGGGGCGCGCCGACCGGCGCCGGCGCGACGTCGGAACGCACCGCTGCGACGGCTGATGGCACCGACGTGGCCGGCGACGTCGGAGAGGGACCGGGCGCGGCCGGTGCCGCTCCGGCGGACGCGGTGCGCTGAGCCACCGGCAGGGTTGGGTATTTTCGAGCAGTGACCGACACCCCGACCGGCGGCTTGCCGGTGCCGAACGTGCCCGGTCTGACCGACTTGCGGGTGTTTGCCCGAGGTGGTTACGCGACCGTCTACCAGGCCACCCAGATCTCGGTGGGCCGTGAGGTCGCCGTCAAGGTGGAGAACCGCACGCTGGACAGCGAGCGCGACCAGGCCCGCTTCCTGCGCGAGGCGCGGGCGGCCGGGCGGATGTCGTCACACCCGCACGTCGTGGACCTCTTCGACGTCGGGGTCACCGTCGACCAGCATCCCTACCTGATCATGGAACTCTGCGACGGCTCGTACGCCGAACGGATGCGCACCTCGCCGCTGGGCCCGGTGGAGGCCCGTGACCTCGGCCTGAAGATCGCTGACGCCCTGGCCCACTCGCACGCGGCCGGGGTGCTGCACCGGGACGTGAAGCCCGCGAACATCCTCTACTCGCACTTCAACTCGGCGGTGCTGGCCGACTTCGGGCTGGCCGTGCTGGCCGAGGCCCGGGACGCCTCGGTCACCCTGGAAGTGCTCACCCCGGCGTACGCGCCGCCGGAGATGTTCAACCACAGCCCACCGTCGCCGGCCGTCGACGTGTACGCGCTCTGCGCCACCCTCTATGCGGTAATGCACGGCCGGCCGCCGCGCTGGCAGTCCGAGCGCAACCCCAGCCTCGTCACCGTGCTGGAGATGTTCAACCAGCCGGTTCCCCGCCTGCCCGGCGTGCCGGACGAGCTGATCGACGTCCTCCGCGCCGGCATGGCGAACGACCCGGCCGATCGACCCTCCGCTCTCGAACTGCACGACCTGCTCTCCAGCCTGCCGCTCGGCCCGCCGTCGGCGCCGGTCAGCGGCGCCCCGGTCAGCGGTGGCACGGTCAGCGGTGGCACGGGCCACGCCGGCCCGTACGTCGCCGGCCAGCCGCTGCCGCGCCCCCCGGTTGAGGACATCCACCCGACGGTTCCCGGTGGCCGGCGCTGGCGGCGCTGGTTCCTCGGTGGCGCCGGAGCGCTCGCGATCGCCGCCTCGGCCAGCGCCGGCGCCTGGATGGCTGGCAGCGGCCCGCCACCCGACCCGTCCCCCTCGGTCAGCCGGGTCGCCGCGCCGGCGACCGGGCCGCTGCCCGGCTGCACGACCGGCACCGGCGCGCCCACCGCTCTGCCCTCGGGTGCCCGGTGCCTGCCGGAGTTGGAGTGCTTCGGTCCGGTGCGGATCCGCGGCACCCGCGCCGAGGCGGCCCGGGTCCCCTGCGTCGGCCGGCACACCTGGGAGACGTACGCCGAGGGCATCCTGCCGGTGTCGCTGGTCGGCGCCGAGTATGACGACGTGGTCGCCGCCGAGCCGGTGCGCCAGGTGTGCAGCGCGGCCACCTTCCGACTGACCACGGGAATCACCGAGCCGGTCGGCTGGCACCTGGAGGTGCTGCCGCCGGTGGACGGCAGCCTCGACCGGACCTACCGGTGCCTGGCCGGGCGGGGCGTCGACGCGCTCACCGCGCCCACGCTCACCGGTCGCTGAGCCCGCCCAACCCGCGCCGCCGGTCACGCACCGCACGCAACGCGTCCCGGCTGTCCAGCGCTTCGAGGGTGTCCGCGTCGATCCCGTACGGCATCAACTCCGGTGGCCCGGCGACGAGCGGACGGTCCACCGGCTCCGGGTCGTCGCCCTGACGGGCCGCGGACACGGACACCCCGGCCACCATGGTCAGCAGGACGCAGAGCAACGCGAGGACCACGCCGAGAAGATCCTGACGGCGCCAGACGACCAGCATGACCAGCAGCGCAACGGCTCCCAGCGCCGCCACCACCGCTACCGTCCGCGCATCGGGCCTGGACAATCGACTCACCCCTCCAGCATGTCGTCACAGGACCCGCTGTCAACCGCAGACCTGCCCGGCGTGCCGATCGGCGTCGCCAATCGGACCAGTCGGCATGACCGGTCGGCGTCCACACGGAGTGGACGGAAGCCACTACTCTCGGTGTCCCGCAGGCCGGTTCCGTCAGCGAGGTCGCCCATGAACACACGCACCGCACAGTCCCGGCTCCGCGCGATGGCGACGACGCTGGCGGTCGCCCTGACCCTCACCCTCGCCGCCGCCGCGGGCTGCGACAGCCGGCAGCAGCCGGACCTGCCCTCCGTGCAGGAGAAGCTGCGCGAGACGCACATCTACGGCCAGTCGAAGCTGCGCATCGGCGTCGCCACCAACGAGCCACTGATGGGCGAGCTGCGCAACGGCCAGCACGTCGGCTTCGATGTCGAGATCGGCCGGTACGTCGCCGCCTCGCTCGGCTACGAGGGCGACCAACGGCTGGAGTTCGTCTCGGTGTCCACGGAGGACCGGATTCCGGCCCTGCAGGGCGGCACGGTCGACCTGGTGGTGTCGAGCTTCTCCATCACCGAGGACCGCAAGAAGCTGGTCAACTTCGCCGGCCCGTACTTCGTCACCACGCAGGAGGTGATGGTGCCGACCCGGCTCAAGGACAGGATCCGCACCATTGAGGACCTCCGCGACCCGGCCTACAGGGTCTGCACGAGCGGCGGTTCCACGACCGAGGCCGAGCTGGAGAAGCACCAGGTCAAGACGTTCGTGGTGAAGGACGTCGGCGACTGCGTCGACGGCATCCGGAAAGGGCGGTACGACGCCGTCAGCTCCGACGAGGCGATCCTCGCGGGTTTCCTGGCCAGCTTCCCCAAGGAGTTCGAGATCGTCGACATGCCGTTCGGCACCAGCGAGCTGCTGGGCATCGGCGTCCCGATCGGCGACCCCGCGCTGCGCGACCTGGTCGCGTTCTTCCTTCAGAAGAGCTACCAGCAGGGCCGGGACGGGCAGGCGAGCCCCTGGCAGACCGCGTACAACCGGACCTTGGGCCCCTGGCTGAAGGCCGAGAAGCGCCAGCCGCAGCCGCTGGAGGTGCCGAAGCTGGTCGACTTCGACGACAAGGCGCCCGCGAAGTGAGCGCGGCGCCGACCGCCACCGGCGGCGACGGGCCGGTCCCGCCGCCGCGCACGTCCGCGCCCGGCGTCGCCGCCGAAGCACCGACATTCGACGGTACGGCCGCAGCGCCGCCGGCCGGTGCGGTGGGTGACGTTGCCTGGCCAACCGCCGTGCCGGTCGCCGAACCCGCCGCGCCGGTCGTCGCCGAGGTCGAGCCCGGGCGGGTCCGATGGGATCCGGCGGAGCGGCGCGCCCGCGCCAGCCAGTCGTTCTGGACCGCCGTGGTGGGCGTGCCCGCGATCTTCTCGGTGCTCCGCCTCGGCGTGGAGGCCGGCGGTGAACTCCAGACCACGCTGCTGCTGGTGGCCAACGTCGGGCCGGTCAACCTGCTCGCCGGCTTCCTGACCACGGCCGCCCGGCTGCTCTCCACCGGCATGGTCGCCGTCTTCGCGCTCGGGGCGGTGCTGGCCGTCAGCGCGGACCGACTCCCGCCGGGCACCCGTCGCCGCCCGCTCTTCGCCCGCTGGGCCGACATCACCCCGGCCTGGGTGGTGCTGGCCAGCTTCCTGCTCGCCCTGATCACCTGGCCGCTGCTCTACCTTCCGCTGCTGGTGCCGGCGTTCGTGGCCGCATTCCAGTTGCGTCCGGGGCGGTTGCACGAACGGGTCGCGCCTCGGCTGCTGCTGATCGGCGCGCTGCTCGCCGGGTACGGCTGGCTGATGCTGCCAACGCTGCGTGACGCCGTGCAGCAGGGCGATGAGTGGCTGGTGCTGGCGCTCATCGTGGTGCCCCCGCTGCTGGCCGTGTTCATCGCGGGGCCGCTGCCGGGCATGGTGATCCGGCCACTGGCGTCGGTGACCGAGGTGGCGGTGCTCGTCACCCTGGTCTGGGCCGCGGTGCCGGTGATCAGCACACCGGTGTTGCCGCTGACCGTCACCACGGTCGGTCCGGAGAGCGGCCCCACCGAGGACGTACGCGGGCACGTCGTCACCACCGACGACGTCAACATGGTGATCCTTCAGGAACAGGGCGGCGTCCGGTACGTGCCGGTCGATCTGGTCCGCGCCCAGGTGCTCTGCCCGAGCGAGGAGGAGCTGCCCCGCCACCAGCTACGCATTCACGACTTCCATGTCGAGGACTCGCTGTTGGAGGGCATGGGTCGTCGAGTCCGTCCGGTCCACCGCATCGACGCCGCCTGCCGCACCCCGGCCTGACCGTCGCAGCGCCGCTCTCGGGCGGCACGGAACGGGCACCGGCCAGGCGGTCAGTACGACTTCTCCTGACC
The DNA here is from genome assembly GCF_003667455.1 of Micromonospora sp. CV4. Taxonomy (NCBI): domain Bacteria; kingdom Bacillati; phylum Actinomycetota; class Actinomycetes; order Micromonosporales; family Micromonosporaceae; genus Micromonospora; species Micromonospora sp. CV4. The sequence goes on from NZ_RCVI01000346.1 coordinate 25,260, forward strand.
GAGCACGTGTTGGGCGACGAAGTTCAGGATCATCTCCCGGCTGACCGGGGCGATCCGGCCGGCCCGGACCGCCCCGAGAAGGGTGGCCACCCCGTACTCGGTGGTCATGCCGGCCCCGCCGAGCACCTGGACGGCGGTGTCCACGGCGAGCGCGGCGGCCTCCCCGGCGGCGTACTTGGCCATGTTGCCGGCCACCCCGGCCTCCAGGTCGCGGCCGGCGTCGTACAGGGTGGCCGCCTTCTGGATCATCAAGCGGGCCAGCTCGACCTGCACCGCCGCGTGCGCCAGCGGGTGCGACACGCCCTGGTGCGATCCGATGCTCCGGCCGCCCCAGACCTTGCGGGTGGCGGTGTACTCGCTTGCCCGCTCGATGGCGTACCGGCCGGTGCCGGCGCCCATCGCGGCGACGGTGATCCGCTCCGGGTTGAGCCCGGCGAAGAGAGCCGGCAGTCCGGCGTCCAGCGACTCGCCGACCAGCGCGTCGGCCGGCAGGCGTACGTCGTCCAGGTAGAGCAGGAACTGGTTCTCCGGCGACAGGATCTCCATGTCCAGCTTGGAGCGGGTCAGCCCGGCCGCGTCGGTCGGCACGAGAAACAGCGCCGGCTTGAGCTTTCCGGTGCCCGCCTCCTCGGTACGGGCCACCACCAGCACGTGGTCGGCCTCGTCGACCCCGGAGATGTAGCACTTGCGGCCGGAGAGCAGCCAGCCGTCGGCGTCCCGGCGGGCCACCGTGCCCAGCCGGTGGAAGTTGGAGCCGGCCTCCGGCTCGGTGATCGCGAAGACGATCTTCTGGGAGCCGTCGGCGAGGCCCGGCAGGTGCCGCTTGCGCTGGTCCTCGGTGCCGTGCCGGTTGATGACGGTGGCGGCGATGGCGGGGGAGACCACCAGCAGCAGCAGCGGGCAGCCGGCCGCCGCCAGCTCCTCGCAGACGATGGCCAGCTCGGTGATGCCGCCGCCCCCGCCGCCGTACTCGGTGGGGATGTTGACGCCCAGGTAGCCCAGCCGGCCCGCCTCGGCCCACAGCTCGGTGGTGTGTTCGTCGGCCTTCGCCTTCTCGACGAAGTAGCCGTGGCCGTACCGGCGGCCCAGCGCCCGCACGGCGTCGCGCAGCTGGTCCTGCTCGGGGGTGAGGTCGAAGGTCATCGGGGATCCTCCTCTGAATGGACCACGGCCAGCACGGCGCCGGTGCGAACCTGGCCGCCGGCCGGCACCGGCAGCTCGGCGACCACGCCGTCGATCGGGGCGAGCACGGGATGTTCCAGCTTCATCGCTTCGAGCGTGAGCAGCGGATCGCCGGCCGCGACCCGCTGGCCGACCTGGACGTGCACCCGGGTCACCGCGCCGGGCAGCGGCGCGAGCAGCGACCCGGCGGCCAGCTCCGCGGTCGGCAGCGGGAACCGCGGCAACTCGACCAGGCTCGCCGCCCCGTCCGGGCCGTCCACGAAGACCGCCGACCCCGCCCGGTGTACGCGGTACGCGAGCCGCACGCCGTCGACGTCGAGCACGACCCGGGCCGGGGCGGCCTCGACCAGCGCCACAGTCGGGTCGGCGGCGCTGGGTTCGGCGGCGGTGGGTTCGGCGGCGGTGGGGTCGACGGACCACTCGGCGAGCCCGCCCGTACGGTCCAGCCGGTAGCGGACCTCGATCTCGCCGTCCGGCCCGGCGAAGCGAGTGACCTGCGGGACGGCGGGCACGTTGCGCCAGCCCGACGGCAGCCCGGCCAGCACCCGGGACCCGACGCGGCGGCCGGCGGCCGCGGCGAGCGTGGCGGCCAACGCGGCCACCGGGAGTTTCGCCGCCGGCAGCAGCGGCGCGAAGACCTCGGGATGCCGGTCCAGGAACCCCGTGTCGATCTCCACGGCGGCGAACGCCGGGCTGCGCAGCACCCGGACCAGCAGGTCCCGGTTGGTGGTCACCCCGTGCAGCTCGGCCCGGGCCAGCGCGGTGGCCAGCAGCCGGGTCGCCTCCGCCCGGGTCCGGCCCCACGCGACCAGCTTCGCCAGCATCGAGTCGTAGTGCACGCCGACCACCGAACCGGTCAGCACGCCGGAGTCGAGCCGCAGGCCGGGCCGGCCCAGCGTGCCGAACTCGGCGGCCACCCCGGGGACCGCGAACCGGTGCAGGGTGCCGGTGGCCGGCCGCCAGCTCGCGGCCGCGTCCTCGGCGCAGAGGCGTACCTCGATGGCGTGCCCGGTGCTGTCCGGCAGCGCCGCCGGCAGCGACGCACCCTCGGCGACCAGCAGTTGCAGCCCGACCAGGTCCAGCCCGGTGCACAGCTCGGTGACCGGATGCTCCACCTGGAGCCGGGTGTTCATCTCCAGGAAGAAGAACTCCCCGCTCGGGGCGAGCAGGAACTCCACCGTGCCCGCGCCGAGGTAGTCGACCGCGCGACCAGCGGCCACCGCCGCCTCGTGCAACGCCGTCCGCACCCGCTCCGGCACGACCGCGGGCGCCTCCTCGACGATCTTCTGATGCCGACGTTGGATCGAACACTCCCGGTCGCCGAGGGACACCACCCGGCCCTGGGTGTCGCCGATGATCTGCACCTCGACGTGCCGGCCGCGCTCGACGTACCGCTCGATGAAGACCGTGCCGTCGCCGAACGCCGCGGCCGCCTCGCGGCGCGCGGAGGCGACGGCCTCGGCCAGCCCGGCGGCGTCCCGGACGATCCGCATCCCGCGCCCGCCGCCGCCGGCGGACGCCTTGACCAGCACCGGGAAGTCGGTGATCTCGTCGGTGTCGGTCCAACTGGGCAGCATCGGCACGCCGGCCTCGGCGAGCAGGGCCTTCGCGGCCAGCTTGTCGCCCATCGCGGCGATCACCTTGGCCGGCGGCCCCACCCAGGTCAGCCCGGCGTCGGTCACCGCCGCCGCGAACTCGGCGTTCTCGGCGAGGAAGCCGTAGCCCGGGTGGACGGCGTCCGCTCCGCTGCGGCGGGCCGCGTCCAGGATCAGGTCCACCCGCAGGTACGTCTCGGCCGGCGTGTCCCCCGGCAGCCGGACCGCCTGGTCGGCCTCGGCGACGAACGGCGCGGCGGCGTCCGCGTCCGAGTGCACGGCGACCGTCTCCACGCCGAGCGCCCGGCAGGTCGCGAAGACCCGGCGGGCGATCTCCCCCCGGTTGGCCACCAGAAGTCGAGTAATCACGAGCGCAAGCCCCCTACATCCGGAAGACGCCGAAGCTGTCGGCGCCCTTCACCGGTCCGTTGTGGATCGCCGAGAGGCAGAGCCCGAGGACGGTCCGCGTGTCCCGGGGGTCGATGACCCCGTCGTCGTAGAGCCGACCGGAGAGGAACAGCGCCCCGGACTGCGACTCGATCTGCTGCTCGACCATCATCCGCATCGCCGCGTCGGACTCCTCGTCGTAGTCGCGTCCGCGTGCGGCGGCGGCCTGCCGGGCCACGATGGAGAGCACGCCGGCGAGCTGCGCCGGACCCATCACCGCCGACTTGGCGTTCGGCCAGGTGAACAGGAACCTCGGCTCGTACGCCCGGCCGCACATGCCGTAGTTGCCGGCCCCGTAGGAGGCGCCCAGGTTCACCGTCAGGTGCGGCACCGTCGAGTTGGACACCGCGTTGATCATCAGCGCGCCGTGCTTGATGATGCCGCGCTGCTCGTACTCAGTGCCGACCATGTAGCCGGTGGTGTTCTGGAGGAAGATCAGCGGAGTGTCGGCGGCGTTGGCGAGCTGGATGAACTGGGCCGCCTTCTGCGCCTCCTCGCTGAACAACACCCCCCGGGCGTTGGCCAGCACGCCCACCGGATACCCGTGCAGCTCGCCCCAGCCGGTGACCAGCGCGTCGCCGTACGCCGGCTTGAACTCGTCGAAGTCGCTGCCGTCCAGGATCCGGGCCAGAACCTCCCGCGGGTCGAACGGCACCTTCAGATCCGCGCTGGCGATGCCGAGCAACTCCTCCGGGTCGTACTTCGGTGGCTGCGGGACAGGCGTACGCGGCGCCAGGCCCTGCTTGCGCCAGTTCAACCGGCGGACGCACTGCCGGGCCAGCCGAATGCTGTCCCGCTCGTCCTCGGCCAGATAGTCGGCGAGCCCGGACGTGCCCGCGTGCATCGCCGCGCCGCCCAGCGACTCGTCGTCGGTGACCTCGCCGGTGGCCATCTTCACCAGCGGCGGCCCGGCCAGGTAGACCTGCGACCGGTCCCGGATCATGATCACGTGGTCGGACATTCCCGGCACGTACGCGCCACCGGCCGTGGCGTTGCCGAAGACCACGCTGACCGTGGGGATACCCGCCGCCGAGAGCCGGGTCAGGTCACGGAACACCCGGCCGCCCGGAATGAAGATCTCCGCCTGCGTGGGCAGGTCCGCCCCGGCCGACTCGACCAGGTTGACCATCGGCAGCCGGTTGGCCAGCGCGATCTCACCGGCCCGCCGGGTCTTCGCGAGGGACCACGGGTTGACCGCGCCGCCGCGGACCGTCGGGTCGTTGGCGACGATCAGGCACTCCACACCCTCGACCACCCCGATGCCGGTGACCACGCTGGCCCCGACCGGGAAGTCCGTCCCGTAGGCGGCGACCGGCGACAGCTCCAGGAACGGGCTGTCGGCGTCCACCAGCAGCTCGATCCGCTCCCGGGGGAGCAGCTTGCCGCGCTTGTGGTGCCGGGTCACGTACTTCTCGCCGCCGCCGGCCCGGGCCTGGTCCAGCGCGGCGTCCAACTCGGCCAGCCGTTCCAGCAACGCGGCCCGGTTCGCCGTGTACCCGGGCCCGGACGGGTCGATCGCGCTGTCCAGGGTGGTCATAGACCCATGCCTTTCGCGATGATCTCGTTCATGATCTCGGTGGCGCCGCCGCCGATGCCGAGGATCCGGGCGTCGCGGTAGTGCCGCTCCACCTCGGCGTCGCGCATGTAACCGAACCCGCCGTGCAGCTGCAACGCCTGGTCGACGACGTGGTCGCAGGCGGCCACCGCGACGTTCTTGGCCATCGCCACCTCGGTCACCACCGGCTCGCCGGCCGCCACCCGAACCGCGACCTCGTGCACGTACGCCCGGGCCGCCTCCGCCCGGGTGTGCATCTCGGCCAGCCGGTGCCGGACCAGCTGCCGACTGGCCAGTGGACGCCCGAAGGTCTCCCGGTCCCGGCACCAGCGCACCGCCAGCTCGACGCAGCGCTGCGCCGTGGCGTACGCCTGGGTGGCCAGCGAGAGCCGCTCCGCGGCGAAGTTCTGCATGATCGCCAGGAAGCCGGTGTCCTCCGCGCCGATCCGGTTGGCCACCGGCACCCGCACGTCGACGAAGGACAGCTCGGCGGTGTCCGAGCAGTGCCAGCCCAGCTTCTCCAGCCGACGTCCCACCGTGAAGCCGGGGCTGCCCTTGTCGATGACCAGCAGGGTGAGTGAGCCGCTGCCGGGAAAGTCGGTGCAGACCGCGGTGGTCACGAAGTCGGCCCGGTGCCCGCTGGTGATGTAGGTCTTCGACCCGTTCACCACGTAGTGGTCGCCGTCGCGGCGGGCGGTGGTGCGGATGCCGGCCACGTCCGAACCGCCGTCCGGCTCGGTGATCGCCAGGGCGCCGATCATCGTGCCGGCCAGGGTGGGCCGGACGTACCGCTGGATCAGGTCGTCGTCGCCGGGCGTCGAGGTGCCGCCGAACCGACCGCCCAGCGAGCCGCCGGCGCTCGCGCCCGCCGCGGCGACCATGTGCGGCAGGGCGATGCCGTGCGTGAACAGGGCCGCGACCAGGCCGGACGAGCCGCCGGAGCGGATCAGCTCCTCGGTCACGAGGATCGAGTCGAGCAGGTCGCCGCCGCTCCCACCCACCGACTCGGGGAAGCCGATGCCGAGCAGACCGAGCTTCGCGGCGGTGGCGTGCAGCGCCCGGGGCACCTCGCCGGCCCGTTCCCACTCGTCGAGGTGGGGCAGCACCTCCCGGGTCACGAAGGCCCGGGTCAGCTCGCGCAGCTGCCGCCGCTCCGGGGTGTCCACGATGCTCATGCCGCCACCCCCGGCGCCACGTCGGACGGCAGGTCGACGACCCGCGAGCGCAGCAGCTCGCCGAGCGCCTTGGCCTGCGGGTCGAACCGGGTGGACGCGGCCACCCCGGCTCCGAGCAGGCCCTCGATCACGAAGTTGACCGCGCGCAGGTTCGGCAGCTCGTACCGTCGTACCACCAGCGGCGCGGTTTCCGGCAGCAGCTCGGCCAGCCGTTCGACGGTCAACCAGCCGCGCAGCCAGGCGTACCCGGCGTCGGAACGCGCCCAGACACCGAGGTTGGCGTCCCCGCCCTTGTCGCCGGAGCGCGCGCCGACCAGCTCGCCGAGCGCGCCCCGCCGAGTCCGAGGTGCGGCGGGGCCCCCGGTGACCGGATCCTGTTGTGCGACGGTCTCCGGCGAACCGGTGGTCGACGGCGGGGCGATCGGCACCCGCTCGCCGGAGGGCAGCACCGCGACGTGCGCCACCGCGTCCTGCGGCACCGTGTCGGCGGTGAAGACGCCGTACGGTGACGCGTCGCCCGGCAGGGTGGTCAGGGTGCAGCCCGGGTACGAGGCGAGCGCCAGCTCGACCGCGGCGGCCGAGAAGGCCCGTCCGGCCCGTGTCTTGTCGCTGTCCCGCAGGTGGACGTGGAGCAGGGCGCTGGCCGCCTCGGTGTCGGTGGCGTCCGGATGATCGGTCCGGGCCAGCACGAACTCCAGCCCGTCCTTGCCGACCGCCTCCTCGATCTGCCCCCGGACCAGGGCAGCCTTCGCCTCGATGTCCAGCCCGCAGAGCACGAACGTCATCGAGTTGCGGAAGCCACCGAGGTTGTTGACGCCGACCTTGAGGGTGGCCGGTGGTGGCGTGCCCCGGACGCCGGAGACCCGGACCCGGTCCGGCCCGTCCGGGCGCAGCGTCACGGTGTCCAAGCGGGTCACCACGTCCGGCCCCAGGTACGCCGGTCCGCCGACCTCGTAGAGCAGCTGGGCGGTGACCGTCTCCACCGTGACCGCACCGCCGGTGCCGGGGTGCTTGGTGAGCACGGTGGAGCCGTCCGGGTGCACCTCGGCGATCGGGAAGCCGGGCCGGTGCCCGCCGTCGGGCAGCTCGGTGAAGAAGCTGAAGTTGCCCCCGGTGACCTGCGCGCCGCACTCGACGAGGTGCCCCGCGACGGTCGCACCGGCGAGTTGGTCCAGGTCGTCGCGGCCCCACCCGTAGCGGGCGATGGCCGGGCCGACCACCAGCGACGCGTCGGTGACCCGCCCGGTGACCACCACGTCCGCTCCGCCGTCGAGGCACGCGGCGATCCCGAAGGCGCCCAGGTAGGCGTTCGCCGTCAGCGCGTCCGGTCGCTGGATCGTGTCGCCCTCGACGTACCCGACCCGCACCGGCAGATCGAGCCGGTCGGCGAGCCGCTCGATGGCGGCGGCCAGGCCGGCCGGATTGAGACCACCGGCGTTCGTCACGATCCGCGTCCCCCGGTCGAGGGCGGTGCCGAGGCAGGTCTCCAGCTGACGCAGGAAGGTCTTCGCGTAGCCCAGATCGGGGTCGCGCAGCCGGTCCCGGCCGAGGATCAGCATGGTCAGCTCGGCCAGGTAGTCGCCGGTCAGCACGTCCAGCTCGCCGCCGTCGAGCATCTCCCGCCAGGCGGTGAACCGGTCACCGTAGAAGCCGGAGGCGTTGCCGATGCGGATCACTCCCGTACTCCCTGCCCACCGGCCGACGTGGCGGACGGCTCCCGGCCGGTGCCCGGCGGGCCGGCGAAGGCCTGTGCCACGTCGAGCCACTCGTCGGCGACCGGCCCGGTCGCCAGCAGGGCGAGGTCCGCGCGGTGCCGACGCTGGGTGACCAGCAGGCAGAAGTCCCGGGCCGGGCCGGTCAGCCGGTCGGCGGCGTCCGCCGGACCCCAGCTCCAGGTGTCGCCGCCGGGCCCGGTCAGCTCGACCCGCACCGGCGCCGTCGGTGCCGGCCGGCCGTGCGCGGCGAAGCCGTGCCCGAGGGTACGCACGCCGAGGTGCGCCACGTGCCGGAGCCGGTCGCTGGCGGGGCGGGCGACGCCGAGCGCGTCGGCCACGTCCTCGCCGTGCGCCCAGGTCTCCATGATCCGGGCGGTCGCCATCGAGGTGGGCGACATCCGGGTGCCGTACCAGGGCAGTTTCTCGCCGGCCGGGACGGCAGCGAGCGCTGCGGTCAGCGCGCCGCGGCCGTCGCGCCACCGGGCCAGCAGCTCCCGCGGAGGCGCGAGGAACTCCTCGGCGCCGAGGTCGACCATTCGGGCCGGATCGGGTGCGGAGGTCACCGTCGCGAAGAACGCCGCCGCGTCGGTGGCGGCCAGCAGCGCCACGTGGTCGGTCCAGGCGAGGTGGGCGATCTGGTGCCCGATGCTCCAGCCCGGCGCGGGGGTCGGCCGTGACCAGTCGGCCGCCGAAAGTGGAGCCACCAGGGCGTCCAGCTGAGCGGACTCGTCGGCCAGGTCCGTGAGCAGGTCGCTGAGGTCGACCATGGTGCCTCCGGTTGGTGCGGGCCGGTGCGGCCGGCGGTCAGGGCGTGAGCAGAGTGGCGAGCTGGCGTTTCCAGGTGGTCAACAGGGCGGTACGCCGGGCCGAGTCGTCGTTGAGCAGGTTCGCCACGCCCAGCCCACGAAGCAGGTCGAGGGTGGCCTGCACGGCCTCCCGGACGCCGGGCCGGCGCTCGTCGACGCCGAGCAGGGCGACGGTGAGCCGGTGCATCTCCCGGCCGACCGTCGCCTCCAGAGGGACCAGGGCGTCCCGAAGCTCCCGGTCGGTGCGGGCGGCGACCCAGAGTTCGAGCGCGGCCACGAAGAGCGGCCCGGTGAAGGCCGCGCCGAGCAGATCGATGACCCGGTCCAGCCGCTGGGGCCCGGCCGGCAGCGCCCCCGCCTCGGTGCGCAGCTCGTCGGCCCGGCGTTCGGCCAGGTGGGCGACGGCGGCCGTGACCAGCGCGGCCTTGGTGGGGTAGTGGTGCAGCTGGGCGCCCCGCGAGACGCCGGCCCGGGCCGCGACGACGGTCGTGGTGGTGCCGGACCAGCCGTGCTCGACCAGGCAGTCGACGGTCGCCTCCAGCAGCCGGGCCTGGGTGGCCCGGCTCCGCTCCTGCTGAGGGACACGGGTCGATGTGGTGGACACGGGCATAGCCTGCGGCCCAGGAAACAAACAGTCAAGACTGACTTTTTAAGGCTGCCATCGCCTGCTTCAGCGACAGCCGCTGAGGACGCTGGCCATCTTGACCCGGGCCCTCGGCTGGGCGGTCAGCGACCGTCGCGGGGGCCGAAGACAGCCAGCGCGTCGGCGTCACTGTGCTGGGAGCGCAGGTACTCGTCGGCCCAGGCGGCAGCGTCGGGGAACGTGGACTCGGCCGCCACCCGGGCGCACGCCGCATCCACGTCGAAGGCGGTACGCCGCAGCTGGATACCCGGCCCGAGCAGGGCCCACCACGCGCCCGTTCCCCCGTACGGCATGCCGATGCTGCCCGGGTTGACCACCAGGCGTCGGTCGACCAGCCGGGTGAAGGGCATGTGGGTGTGGCCGCAGACCACCGCCGCGACCTCGGCGGGAAGACCTTCGAAGACCTCCGCCCAGCGCGACATCCGGGAGTCGACGAGCACGAGTTCCTCGTCGTCGCGGGGGGTCGCGTGACAGAACAGCGTCGGACCGAGGCCGTCGATCTTCAGGGTGACCGTCGGCGGCAGCGCGGCAAGTCTGGCTACCTGGTCCTCGCGCAACTGCCCGGCGGCCCAGTTCGACACCTCGATCGAAGCGGGCCGACCGGCGCGGGCCTCGACCAGCTCGCGGTCGGCGTTGCCGCCCACCCAGCACACCCGATCACCGAGATCGGCGAGCACGTCCAGAACCTCGACCGGCTGCGGGCCGGCGGCGATGTCACCGGTGAGCACGATCAGGTCGGCGGCGGCGACGTCCGGCTCGGCCAGCACCGCCTCCAGTGCGGGCAGTACACCGTGGATGTCGGACAGGACGGCTACTCGGCTCAGCATCGCTCCACCCTCGCCGGGCACCCGCACCCCGTCCAGCGTTTCTGCGCCAGGCAGACGGAACGTCCCCGCCTCCGGTCAATGACGGGAGGCGGGGACGGGACGTACCGCTCAGACGCGGGCGCGGCGGGCCAGGCGCTCCGGGTCCAGGATGATGATGCTCTTGCCGTCCAGGCGCAGCCAGCCGCGCGAGGCGAAGTCGGCCAGAGCCTTGTTGACCGTCTCCCGGGAGGCGCCGACGAGCTGGGCGATCTCCTCCTGGGTGAGGTCGTGGGTCACCCGCAGCACGCCGCCGTCGCGGGTGCCGAACCGACCGGCCATCTGGAGCAGGTTCTTGGCGACCCGGCCCGGCACGTCCGTGAAGATTAGGTCGGCGAGCGAGTCGTTGGTCCGGCGGAGCCGCCGGGCGAGCACCCGGAGCAGCTGCTCGGCGATCTCCGGGCGGTTGTTCAGCCACGGCCGCAGCGCCTGCTTGCGCAGTCGCACCAGCCGGGTGTCGGTCACCGCGGTGGCGGTCGCCGTACGCGGACCCGGGTCGAAGAGCGACAGCTCACCGACCATGTCCGACGGGCCCATCACCGCGATCAGGTTCTGCCGGCCGTCCGCTGCGCGGCGCCCAACCTTGATCTTTCCAGACAGCAGGATATAGAGGCTGTCACCGGGCTCGCCCTCATTGAAGACGATCTCGCCCTTGCGGACCTCGATCGTCTCCATCTCCTTGGCGAGCGCCTCGGCAGCCTCCGGGTCTACACCCTGGAAGATCCCGCTGCGGGCCAGTACCTCGTCCATCGCGCACCTCCGGTTGCGCGTGCCGTCCGTCGGCCGGGTCCGCCGTCCGCTGATCCCCTCGCGCGTCGCCAAGTCTAGGCGCACGTGAGCTGGAATCAGAGGTCGCCCCTGGAATCTTGATCGGTGGGCGTAACCTGCCCGACGTGCTGAGCGACCCGACTCTGACCAGCCGCACCGAGGACGGGCGGGAGGTCCCGCTGCTCGTCTGGCGCGCGGACGTCCCGCTGCGGGCCGTCAGCAGCGGCCCGCTGGGCGGCGGTATCGGCGTCCGGCGCTGGGTGCTCAACGCCACCGTGCCCATGTCGTACGACCGGGACGACCCCGCCGCGCACCTGGCCGCGCTCGCCGGCGACCTGGCCCTCGACGGGCCCGGGGTGGGTCTGCTGACCGGTGTCGATGTGACCGAGGTGGTGGCCCGGACCGACACCGGCGTCCGTGCCTGGGCGACGGTCGGGCTCGGCATTCCGGTGCCGGCCGCCGCGCCCGCCCCGGCCGCGCTCACCCAGCGGGTCGGCACGGTCAACATCGTGGTGTACGTGCCGGCCCGGCTCGCCGACTCAGCTCTGGTCAACGCGGTGGCCACCGCGACCGAGGCGAAGACCCAGGCGATCAGCGAGCTGGGGCTGCCGGGAACCGGCACGCCGACCGACTCGGTCACCGTGCTCTGCCCGGTGGACGGGCCGGAGGCCGCGTACGGCGGTCCCCGCTCCGCCTGGGGCGCCCCGCTGGCCCGAGCGGTGCACGCCGCGGTGTTCGCTGGCGGCGATCGGCCGGTCGTGCCCTGGTCAGACCGGCTGGCCGGCTGAACTTCCGACCGATCGGCCCTCGTCGGCGCGTTTAACGAACGGTAGGGTCGCGGACGATGTACGCTCCCGAGCCCCTCTCGCCCCGCCCGCGCCGCCGTGTCGCCCTCGGCCTCGCCGCGCTGCTGGCCGCCCTGCTCGTCGCCGGCTGTGCGGACTCCGCGGAGGCGCCCGTCTGGCAGCCGGGCGCCGGCGGCGGTGGCACCGGCGCCCGGCTGCCAGACGGG
>NZ_RCVI01000315.1:0-35769 GCF_003667455.1 Micromonospora sp. CV4
GTCCGGCCTGCGGGTGTGCGGCCCGGCCTGCGGGTGTGCGCCGGGCCTACGGCCCGGTCCGGCGCGGCGCCGCGACGGAGTGACATCTTGCACTGGGCTCTGCCGTCACCCCGTCCCGCGGTGCGACGATCGCTGCGGAACCCGGGGACCGCGCAGGCGGCCTCGAGGAAGGAGACAGTGATGGTGGAGTCCACTCCGAACGAGGTGACCGCCCTGTACGGCGGGCCGGCCACCCGACGAGTTCGCACCCGTGACCTGATCGCCGCGAAGGAACGCGGCGAACGGTGGCCGATGCTGACCTCGTACGACCAGTACACGGCGGCGATCTTCGACCAGGCCGGCGTCCCGGTGCTGCTGGTCGGCGACTCGGCCGCGAACAACGTCTTCGGCTACGAGACCACCCTGCCGGTCACCGCCGACGAACTGCTCCCGCTGGTCCGCGCCGTCGTACGGGCGACCCGCCAGGCGCTCATCGTCGGCGACCTGCCGTTCGGCTCGTACGAGGAGGGCCCGACCCAGGCACTGCGCACCGCCGTGCGGTTCATGAAGGAGGGTGGCTGCCACGCGGTGAAGCTGGAGGGTGGCCGCCGCTGCGCCGCGCAGATCGCCGCGATCGTCGGCGCGGGCATCCCGGTGATGGCGCACATCGGCTTCACCCCGCAGAGCGAGCACACCCTGGGCGGCTACCGGGTGCAGGGCCGGGGCGACGCGGCCGACGAGGTGCTGGCCGACGCGCGGGCGGTGGCCGAGGCGGGTGCCTTCGCGGTGGTACTGGAGATGGTGCCGGGTGAGGTGGCCAAGCAGGTCACCCACGAACTGTCGATCCCCACGGTCGGCATCGGGGCGGGCCCGTCCACCGACGCGCAGGTGCTGGTCTGGCAGGACATGGCCGGCCTGCGTACCGGCAAGGCCCCACGCTTCGTGAAGCGGTACGCGGACCTCGCGGGCGCCCTCACCGACGCCACCCGCCAGTTCGCCGACGAGGTCCGCGGCGGCGAATTCCCGGCCGCCGAGCACACCTTCTAGACGGTCCACGACCGCACGGCCCACAGCACGGGACCGGCCGGCACGCCTATCGCTCGCCGGCCGGTCCCGCCGCCGCATCGCTAGCTGACACCGCAGGCAGCGGCAGCGACAGCGACAGCGACAGCTGATCATGGGGCCGAAGTTGTCGTACACCTGTTCTAATCTGAGATCGTGGTCGAGGAGTTGGCGCAGGCGGAGGACGCGGTGGCGGCGTGCCTCGGCGTGGCCACCTGGGCCGTTGCGGAGCACGAGCTGGTCGCGGCGCTCGACGCCGCGCACCGGCTCGAGCAGCGCCTGGCGGCGGTGCAGCTGGCCCTTGTCCGTGAGTTGGACGGCCGGGGCACGGCCGGCGCGCAGGGCGCGTCCTCGACGGCGGTCTGGCTGCGGGATCGGCTGCGGCTCACCGTCCCCGCCGCCCGGCGGCTCGTCGACCTCGCCGGGACCCTCGACGCCGGCGCCCCGGGGGTGCGTCGCGCGCTGGCCGATGGGGCCATCAGCCTGGAGCAGGCGCGGGTCATCGGCGACACGGTCAGCACGGTGCACGCCACCGCTGGCGCCGAGGCCGCCGACAAGGCGGTCGGTGTGCTGGTCGAGTGGGCGGGGCAGTTCGATCCCGCCCTGCTCCGCAGGCTGGGCACACGGATCCTCGACCACGTCGCTCCCGAGGTCGCCGAGGCCGCCACCCGGGCCGCGTTGGAGGCCGAGGCCCACCGGTCCGCCCGAGACCGTCATGTCACGCTGTCCGAGCTGCGCGATGGCCGCCTCCGGCTGACCGGCAGCCTGGACGCCGAGGCGGCCGGCCTGCTGCGCGCCGCGATCGATCCGTTGACCGCACCGTCGGGTCCGGACGATTCGCGTACCCCCGGGCAACGCCGCCACGACGCGCTCGCCGACCTCTGCCGGCTCACCCTGCGCACCGGTGACCTACCCGAGCACGGCGGCGAGCCCGCGCAGATCGTCGTCACCGCCAGCTTCGACGGCCTGGCCCGGCAGTTGGACGTTGGCACCCTGGACACCGGCCTCCAGCTCACCCCGGAGACGGTCCGCCGGCTCGCCTGCGACGCCGGCATCCTGCCCGCCGTCCTCGGCGGCGCCGGTCAACTGCTCGACGTGGGCCGGCAACGCCGGCTCGTCACCGGGCCTTTGCGGCGCGCCCTGGTCCTGCGGGACCGCGGCTGCGCCTTCCCGGGCTGCGACCGCCCGCCCCGCTGGTGCGACGCCCACCACATCCGGCACTGGGCGGACGGCGGCGGCACGAGCCTGGCGAACGCGGTGCTGCTGTGTGCACACCACCACCGGCACATCCATCATGGCGGCTGGGCCGTCCGGCTGGGCGGCGACGGTCACCCGGAGTTCGTACCGCCGGCCTGGCTCGATCCCGACCAGCTCCCCCGCTGCAACCAGTACCACCGGCGGACGTGACGACGACCCTCGAGCAACGACAGCGCGGCAGCTCGACGTCGGGCGTGCCACGGCAAAAAACAGGCTCGCCGGCACCTGACCGTGGCAGACGGGTTCGCCGGTGGGCGCGTGCTCAGTGTTCGGTGACGCGACGGCAGACGGGCTCGCCGGTGGGCGCGTGCTCAGAGGTCGGTGACGCGGATGCCGGCGTGCGCCTTGTACCGCTTGTTGATGGCGATCAGGTTGGCGGTGAACGCCTCGATCTGGTGGGCGTTCCGCAGCCGGCCGGCGTAGATGCCACGCATCCCGGGGATCCGGGCGGCGAGCGCGCCAACCACGTCGACCAGCTCGCGGTCCTCGGTGCAGATCAGCACGTCCAGGTCGATCCGGTCGACTTCGGGGTCCGCCAGCAGCGGAGCGCTGACGTGGTTGAACGCCGCGCAGACCCGGGAGTCGGGCAGCAACGCGGCGGCCTGCTGAACGGCGCTGCCTTCGGGGACGGTCAGCGCGTACGGGCCCTGCTTGTCGAAGCCGAGCGGGTTGACGCAGTCGACGACGATCGTGCCGGCGAGCGGCTCGGCGAGGGCGGCGACGGTCGCGGCGTGCCCGTCCCACGGCACCGCGATGATGACAACGTCGCTGCGGCGGGCCACCTCGTCGTTGGCGGCGCCGGTGATGCTGGAGTCGGCGGGCATTCCGGGCAGGGCGGCGATCTCGGCGGCGGACTCGGCGGCCCGCTCCGCGGACCGGGAGCCGATCAGCACCGTCTGCCCGGCCCGGGCGAACCGGTAGGCGAGGCCCCGCCCCTGGTCGCCGGTGCCACCGATGATGCCGACCGTCAGCCCGGACACGTCGGGCAGTGTGCTCGCGTCGTATGCCATGGGCTCATCCTCGCAAACCACCCGGTCCGGCAGCAGCGCCGGCCGTTGTGACAATCCCCGCTGCGGCCCGCCGGGTCCCCACCAGCTCCAGGAGGCCGTGCGGACAGCCGGGCCCCAGAACGAACGGCGCCAGTGCGAACGAGGCCCAGGGCGACACCAGGCCAGGGCGACACTAGACCCAGGGCGAACGGGCCCAGGGCGAACGGGGCCAGGGCGACGCCAGGCCCAGGGCGAACGGGGCCACGGCGAACGGGGCCACGGCGAACGGGGCCACGGCGAACGGGGCCACGGCGACCCCGGGCCCAGGGCGAAACTGGACCCAGGGCGAACAGACCGAGCGGACGACCGGATCAGGCCAGCTCGAACAGGATCGTGCGGGCCGCCGGGTCGGCGGTGACCAGCCGGACCCGGACCCGTTCGCCGAGCGGCAACTGACCGAGGCAACGGGCGCGTACCGGTGGGGCGTCGAGGGCCACCGTTCCGCCGGGCGGTCGGGGGCGGGAGCGGCCGTTCGGTGGGGCGTCCACGTCGAGCACCGCCGCGTCGAAGGTCTCGCCGACGCGGTGCGCCAGCAGCACCGCCTCGGCCAACTCGACGGCGCCCCGGCTGGCCGCGGAGGCGGTCCGGTCGGTCGTGGCCATCACCTCGGGCAGTCGGGGTAGCGCGGCGCGCGCCCAGTCGGGCACCGGTCGGCCCGCGTGCAGGGCCAGGCAGACCTCGGTGGCGTACCGGTCGGCCAGGCGCCGCAACGGCGCCGTGACGTGGGCGTACGCGGCGGCCACACCGCCGTGCTCCGGCTGCTCGGGCGGCGTTCCGTCGAACGCGGTGTACGCGGCGCCGCGCATCAGCTCGGCCGCCTGGTCGATGAACGCGGCGGCTCGTGGCTGGGCGGCGTCCAGCCCGGCGATCACCTCGCCCGGGCCCATGCCGTCCGGCCAGTTGACGCCGAGCGGCGCGGCGGCGGCCCGCAACCGCTGCACCGCCTCCGGCTTCGGCGCCGGCATGGTGCGCAGCAGGCCGATCCTGCCGGCCAGCATGATGTCGGCGGCGGCCATCCCGGTCAGCAGCGAGATCTGCGCGTTGTGCTCCTCCATGGGCACCGGGCCGCGCAGTACCAGCCGCCAGCCGTCGCCGTCGGGTTCCACGTCCTGCTCGGGCAGCGGCAGGTTGATGGCGCCTCGACGCAGCCCCCGGGCGGTCAGCCGGTCACCGATCTCGGGCAGCAGCGCGATCGGCTCGGGCAGCCGACCGGCGTCGGCCGCCGCCTGCACACCGGAGTAGTCGAGCTTGGCCCGGCTGCGGACCAGGGCGCGTTCCAGCTCGACCGCCACCGTGCCGCCGTCGGCGTCCAGGTCGATGGTCCAGACCACGGCGGCCCGGTCGTCGTCGGGCAGCAGGCTGGCGGCGCCCTCGCTGAGCGTCAGCGGGTGCAGCGGCACGTGCCCGTCGGGCAGATAGACGGTCTGCCCCCGCCGCCAGGTCTCCGCCTCCAGCGCGCCGCCCGGGTCGACGTGCGCGGCGACGTCCGCGATGGCGTACCGCACGCGGTAGCCGCCGCCCGGGCGGCGGGCGAGGTGCATCGCCTGGTCCAGGTCCCGTGAGGTGGCCGGGTCGACCGTCACGAACGGCACGTCCGTGCGATCGACGGACGGCCGCGGCGGTGCCGCGGCCGCCTCGTCGGCCTCCTTCTGCGCAGCGGCCGGAAACCCCTCGGGCAGGCCGAGCTCGCGGCGCAGCGCGCCGAAGTCGATGCGGGGCGCGAGTACGCGTCGGATGACCACGGGTCAATCCTGACAGCGCCGCCGGTGATCCGCTTCCGGTGACCGGACGAGATTCCCGATCGGCGCGCCGGGAACAGCCGAGTTGGGGCCGACGATCAGCCGGTCGCCTTCCGGGCGGTGGTCCGGGTGCCGCGCGGGGCGGTGGCGCGGGCGGCGACCGGGCGTGCCGGCGACTTGCGGGCGGTCACCTTGCGGGCCGGAGCTTTCGCCGCCACGGTCTTCGTCGCCGGGGCCTTCTTCGCCGCCGCCTTGCGGGTGGTGGTCGACGAGGTGGCGGTCGACTTCGCGGCCGGCGCCTTCTTCGCCGGGGCCTTGCGGGCGCCACCGCTCGGGCGGGTGGACGTGGCCTTCTTCGCCGCCGTCTTCTTCGCCGGCGCCTTCTTGGCGGCCGTCTTCTTCGCGGTGGACGCCGTGGTCGCGGCCTTGCGCGCCGGCGCCTTCGCGGCGGCGCTGGTCTTCTTCGCCGCCGACGTGGTGGTCTTCTTCGCGGCGCCGGTCGTCTTCTTCGCGGCGGCAGTCGTCTTCTTCGCGGCGCCGGTCGTCTTCTTCGCCGTACCCGCGGTTTTCCTCGCCGTACCGGCCGTGGTCTTCTTCGCGGCGCCGGTGGTCTTCTTGGCGGCGGCGGTGGTCTTCTTCGCCGCCGACGCCGGGGTCCGCTTCGCGGCGGTGGTCGTCTTGCGGCCGGCGGCCGTGGTCTTCGCCGGCGCCTTCCTGGCCGCGGCGGAGGTCGTGGCGGGCGCCTTCTTCGCGGGGGCCTTCTTCGCGGGGGCCTTGGCCGCCGTGGTCTTCTTCGCCGGGGCGCGTCCCGCCCCGCCGGCCGCCTTGCGGGCCGGCGCCTTCGCCGCAGCCGTGGTGGACTTGCGCACGGGCGTGGTCCGGCTCGCTGCCGTGTTCCGCTCCGCCGCGGCGGTCTTCTTCGCGGTGGTACGCCGGGCGGTCGGGCGGGTGGTGGCCTGCTGTGCTTCGGCCATCGTGGTTCCCTCCTTGGGGACGTGCTCTCGCGTGCGTCCTCGCGGAGCACGAAATACCGCGGCGCGGGCCGTCCCGCGCCGTCTACCTGTCCTCCCCGGCCCAACGGGCGTCCTCGGCGTCCCACGCCTCGTTCCGCTCCTGCACCCGTTGCAGGGCGTTCTCCGCGTCGGCCGCCGAGTCGTACGGGCCGAGGACATGCTTCGCCGGGCACACGTCGGCGTCCGTCTCGACCCGGTGGTGTCGGGTGCACCAGTAGAACTGCCCACCACGTCCGCTGTCGCTCATGGGATCACTGTGCACCGCGATCCGGCCGGCCGCCACCGGATCGCACAAGTCGCCGACCTTCTCCACAGTAGAGCCGCTTTCCGGGCCTCGGGCCGGAACGCCGAAAGACGTGCAGGTGGGGCGGGTCGTGCGAGGGCTTCGGCCGTACCGTCAGCTGGTCTGGCTGACACCCGACGCGGCGTCACCGGACGGCGGTGGCCGGACGGTCGCGGCCTATGATCGCCCGATGGCGGTGCCGGACTACATCCTGCGGATGCGCAAGCACGTCGGTCACGACCTGCTGTGGTTGCCCAGCGTCAGCGCGGTGGTCCGCAACGACGCCGGTGAGCTGCTGCTCGGTCAGCGCGCCGACGACGGGCGCTGGTCGGTGATCAGCGGGTTCGTCGAGCCGGGCGAGCAGCCGGCCGCCGCGCTGGTCCGCGAGGTGCTGGAGGAAACCGGCCTGGACGTGGTGCCGGTACGGCTGTCCAGCGCCGTCTCGCACCCGCACACCTACCCCAACGGGGACCGCTGCGAGTACCTCAACCTGGGCTTCCTCTGCCGGGTCGTCGGCGGCACCGCCCGGGTCAACGACGACGAGTCGCTGGCCGTGCGGTGGTTCCCGATGGACCGGCTGCCCGAGTTGGACAAGCACGCCCTGCTGGTCATCGCCTACGCGCTGCGCGACAACCAGTCGGCCGGGTACCTGGAGCCGGGAACGACGTGGGACGACGTGCCCGGTTGAGCCGCGCGGATCAGACCGACGACGGGGTCGGCGTCGACGCGACGGCGGCAGGCGCCGACCGGGCCGCCCGGATGGCGTACGCGAGCGCGTAGGGCGTGCACGCCAGGTAGAGCATGGGTTCCACCAGCACCTGGTAGGTGATCAGCTGGAAGATCTCCACTGAGATGGGCCCGGGTAGGCCGACGTTCCAGTCCGTCAGGGCGGCGAAGAGCCACAGCGGCGCGGAGAGCCAGTCGCCGCTGCCCGGTGACAGCGCACCGCTGAGCGGGCCGGCACCGCTGCCCGCCGGCATGATGTCGACAACGACGCGGATCACCGCGAGGTCGGCCGCTGCGAACGCGCCGAGGATGCCCAGCCACCAGGCTCCGCGGAGCCGGTTCCGGGCGGCGAGGCTCGCCGCGGCCCAGAGAGCCAGCGTCAGGCCGACCAGCCAGAACAACAGACCGGGTACGGCGCGGGCCAGGTCGTCCGGGTAGATGACGTACAGGAGTGGGGCCGCGGCCGCACCGATGGGGAGCACCACGCCGAGCGCGATGCGCAGCGGGCCGTCGATTGCGGTGTGCCGGGCCCAGCGCGCGGCGTACACCGCGAGCAGCACGGCCAACCCGACGGTGAGCGCCGTCCAGATCGGTTTCTGCGACCGCTCCGACCAGCCCACGCCCGTCAGCCCGACCTCGATCGGGTACACGGCGAAGGCGCCGCCGACCACGATGCCGACGCAGGCGATCGGGGCCAGCAGCAACGCGGCCACCGTGCGGCG
The DNA here is from genome assembly GCF_003667455.1 of Micromonospora sp. CV4. Classification (NCBI taxonomy): domain Bacteria; kingdom Bacillati; phylum Actinomycetota; class Actinomycetes; order Micromonosporales; family Micromonosporaceae; genus Micromonospora; species Micromonospora sp. CV4. The sequence continues at coordinate 7,831 of NZ_RCVI01000315.1, forward strand.
GGCCCGACCGCGCATCAGGCCGCGATCGACGAGCGGGGCACCTGCGCGGCTGACGGCGAGGCTCACCGCGAAACCGACCATCCTCGTCCAGCGACCGCTCTCGGCGAGGACGTGCAACTCGGCGGCCCACTCGCGGCGCAGGTCGTCGCGGACGTCGGCCGGCCAGCGGCGCGCGGCCATCTCCAGCAGCAATTCGGCGGCCCGGCGGGTCACCACGCTTGCGCCCCGGTGGGCTCGGTGCCGCCCCACGACGGACGGCCCTCGGGGATCGCGGCGCGCAGGTCGGCGAGCGCCCGCCGGGCCTGCGCCACCCCTTCGGCCGTCAGGCGGTAGTAGCGGCGAGCCGGCCGGCCGGCCGCGACGGGGTCGATCGCCTCCCAGTCGGCGGCCAGCCAGCCGGCCCCTCTCAGCCGGTGCAGCACCGGATAGAGGGTGCCGCTGGGCAGGCCGGTCATTCGCATCAGGTCCAGCCCGTAGCGCTGCGCGTCGGGCTCGGCGAGCAGCGCCGCCAGCACCTTCGCGACCGGAATGGTGATCCGCATCCGGCCACTGTATCGGAACTCTACATAGGGTAGGGGTATCGCACGCCTGCGGGATCGCGGCGATTCCCGGTGTCGTACCCTGGCGGACTTTGATTCTCTCGGGAGGTTGAGGTGGCCGAGTACCCGCAGGACGTCGTGCGACGCTTCCACGGCAGCCCCGAGCAGGTGGGCGCCGGCCTGGTCGGCGATCCACCACGGATGTGGCAGTCGATCGTCATCGAGGACTACGACCCCGCGTGGGCGGATCGCTTCGCCGCCGCCCGCGCGCTGCTGACCCGGGCGCTCGGTGACGAGATCATCGGCGTGGAGCACGTCGGGTCCACGTCGGTGCCGGGCCTGGCGGCCAAGCCCGTCATCGACATCGACCTTCTCGTCGAGGACACGACCGACGAGTCCCGTTACCTGCCCGCCCTGGAGCGACTCGGGTACCGGCTGGTCCTGCGGGAGCCGTGGTGGCACGGGCACCGGATGTTCCTCAGCCCCGCCGAGGACGTCAACCTGCACGTCTGGCCGCGGGGTGCGCCCGAACCGGTCCGGCACCGGCTCTTCCGCGACTGGCTGCGGTCGCATCCGGACGACCGGGAGCTGTACGCCGTGACCAAGCGCCGGCTCGCGCGGGAAACCGCGCAGCGGCCCAGCGACTACAGCCTGGCGAAGAACGACGTCATCGACGAGATCTACGCGCGCATCTTCGCCGCGCCGATCGATGTGGGCGCGGACCGGCCACTGCGGAACGGCCCGCCCGGACCGATCTGAGCACCGACCAGCGCCGCCGAAGTCAGCGCGGCGGCTGTCGCATGATCCAGGTCGGCAGCGGCTCCGACATGGAGGCGACGACCTCCCAGCCGGCGCGACGGTACAGCTCGACGTTGGCGGGGTTGCTGGTTTCGAGGACCGCCGGCAGGCCGTCCGCGACGGCACGACGCAGCCCGGCACTCATGACGGCGCGGCCCCAACGACGCCCCGCGCTGCGCGGGTGGGTGCCCAGGACGCCGAGGTACCAGAACGGATCAGCCGGCAGCACGGCGTGGATGGCCTCGTCGTAGGCCTGGACGCGGGCCCACACGTCGGGTGGGAGATCGTCGGCGAGACTGCTTCCCGGCGATCCGTGGCCGGTTGACGGTGGCTCCCAGATGGCGACCGAGGCTCCGCGCCCGACCGTCCAGATCGTCTCCTTGTGCACCCGCTTGTCGAAGAGGTGCCCGAAGAAGGCGGCGGCGTACCGCGGATAGGTGTCCTCGTCGGGGAACAGGTACCGCAGAACGGAATCCTTGGTGAACGCGGCGACCAGCGAGCCGACCACCGTGTCACGGTCCGCTGGAGTGGCGATGGTGATCTCGGGCGTCGTCACAACAGGCGATGCTATCCGCACCGCGCGGCGCGCGGCAGGTCGCGCTACCCGAACGTGAAGGCGTACGCCTCGGCGCCGGGCTCGCCGAACGTGATCTCCAGGGTCCGTTCACGGACGCCGTCGTGCTGACGTACGAGTTGGTAGAGGCGGCCGTCCTGGAGCAGTCCGTTGCCGTCCTCATCGACGTCGACGCCGTGTGACCGACCGGGAGGCTCGCCGTCGAGGAGCACCCGGAACGGGATCGCCTCGCCCGCTCCGGGCGACAGCACGAGGTGCGCGTCGCGTGCGTGGAACCGGAAGGTGATGCTCCCGCCGGCTCGGGCGAGCACGATGTTCTCGGAGCCGATCGCCCACTCCCCCGCGAGGGCCCACTGGTTGAGTTGCAGGCTCTCGGGGACCTCGTAGGCGCGACGTTCGTCGAGCACGGCGCCGTTCGGCGACGCGAAGTGTTCGCCGCGTTGGAAACCGAGGTACGACTCGGGCGTACGCAGCTGGGCCCAGTCGGCCTCCGCCTCCACCCCGATCCCCTCGACTCCGACGAGGTCGCGCTCGATGCCCAGCAGCTGCTGGATGACGCGTTCGGACTTCTCGTATCGCCCCTCGCCGAACTGGCTGTCGCGGATGACGCCGTCCGCGCCGACGAAGTAGAGCGCCGGCCAGTAATGGTTGTCGAAGGCGTTCCAGACCCCGTAGTCGTTGTCGACCACGACCGGGTAGTCGATCCCACGCGCCGTGATCGCCTGTCGCACCCACCGGGTCTCGTGCTCGAACGAGAACTCCGGCGTGTGCACCCCGAGAACGACCAGCCCGTCGTTCCGGTAGGCCTGCGACCACGCACGGACGTACGGCTCCTGGCGCAGCCAGTTGATGCAGGTCAGCGTCCAGAAGTTCACGAGGACGACGCGGCCGCCCAGGTCGGCGGGGCCGAGTGGCTCGGAGTTGAGCCACTCGACCGCCCCGTCGAGCGGGGGCAGGTGTGGACGCCCGAACACGGCCATCTAGCGGAGCGACCGGAAGGCGGTCCGGATCTCTTCGGAGAAGATCTTCGGCTGTTCCCAGGCCGCGAAGTGCCCGCCCTTGTCGAGCTTGTTGTAGTGGATGAGATTGGGATACGCCTGCTCTGCCCAACTCTTCGGAGCCTCGTAGAGCTCGTCGGGAAAGACGCTCACGGCGACCGGGACGTTCACGCCCTTGGCGGCGAAGAATGACAGCTTGTTCTCCGCGTACAGACGGGACGCGGATATCGCGGTGTTCGTCAGCCAGTAGAGCGAGATGTTGTCCAGGATGTCGTCACGGGTGAGGCCCTCTTTGGCCCCGTCGAAGACCCGGCAGATCAAATCCAGACTTTTCGCGTCATGGTCGAGCAGGAAGGCCGCCAGGCCGACCGGAGAATCCGCCAGCCCGGTCAGCGTCTGCGGACGCGTCGCCATCATGAGGGCATAGGCCACGTGCTTCCAGACGAAGTTGACTTCCTCGGCAGCACGCATCTCGTCGTCGGACAAACCCGATGGCAGCGAACCCATGGCGTTGTTCGCGCCGGTGGTGTCGCCTTGGAACAGCAGGTCGATCTCGGGTGGAACCGCACCGGGCATGTTCGTGTGGATGCCGAGCAGTTCCGAAGGCGCCTGGATGCCCATCTGGTCCACGACGACCGCGCCCCAGTCGCCGCCCTGCGCGACGAATCGCGAGTAGCCGAGACGCTTCATCAGCTCGGTCCAGGAAGCCGCGATCTTCTCCGGGTTCCAGCCCGGCGAGCTCGGCTTGCCCGAGAAGCCGTGGCCGGGCAGCGACGGGATCACCAGGTGGAAGGCGTCCGACGCGCTCCCGCCGTGCGCCGTGGGATCGGTGAGCGGTTCGATGATCTTCATCTGCTCGATCACCGAACCCGGCCACCCGTGCGTGACGATGAGCGGCAGCGCGTCCTCGTGCTTCGAGCGGACGTGGATGAAGTGGATGTCCACCCCGTCGATGGTGGTCATGAACTGCGGTACGGCGTTCAGCCGCGCCTCGATCTTGCGCCAGTCGTACTCCTTCTCCCAATAGCGGGCGACGGCCTGAATCATCGCGAGTGGCACGCCCTGCGACTGGTCGTCGACAGTTTCCTTTTCCGGCCAACGGGTGGCCGCAATGCGCCTCTTCAGGTCATCTAGATCGGCTTGAGGAATGTCGACCGAGAACGGCCGAATCTCCGTGGTGCCCGGACGAGTCTTGGTCTTGACAGCCATGCGTGCCTTCCTCTCCGCTTGAGCTCGTTGGAGGGCATGTTCGACAAAGGCGCTGACCGGAAGTGTGTGCCAGTTCGACAGAGGCACGCGGACGCCATATGTCGGAGCCTAGAACGGAAGACGTCGTGGTCGCGGCCATACAAGCACTCGCCGCTGAACGCATATCGTCACGCCGGGCGCATTCGGCGCATCTCCGCCCGGCTCACCTCGCCCCGCGGCGAACGCCTTGGACCAAGCCCGGTGGAGCGCGATCGGCACCGGTCGGAGGGCCACCACCGCCACGCCTGCGCCCTCGCACCCGCCGTACCATCCGACGATGATCTCGGAAACCTTCGATGCGCGCGGCGGGCTCACCTACGTTGACCGCCTCGACTTCACCCGAGGCGACACCCTCAAGGCCGCGCGACGACTGGCCTGGCCGACGGTGAAGCTACGTGCCGACGAGAGCACGCTGACGTTCTCGTCGCGTACCAGCTCGGACACCTTGCAACAGTTCTCCACGGTCGCACTGCCGCACCGACCGTTCCACGGACGGTTCCCTCTGCCGGCAACCGCCGTCTCGTTTCAGGTCGAGGGCCGCGACCAGGTCCTGCTCTTCTGGACTCCCCGCGTGGGCGCGGTGCTGCGTGAACTCGGCAAACTGGGCTGGGACGCCGAAGACCCTGGGCCCTGAAGCCCGCACCACCGGCACGCAACCCCACCACGACCTCATCGTCAGCAGGTGCCGCGCCCTCTTCGGCCTGCTACCCGGCACGTGGTCGTCACCTCGGCGGCGACTGAGTCCTGATCGCCTGTTTCGAGATCTCCAGGCTTTCACGCTTGTTGGTGAGCCCCAAGTGAGTTCTCAAACTTTTTGCCGTTCCAGATCATTCGGTAGGCACGGGTCTCGCCGGTTCCGCGAAGCGTCACGTTGACGGTAAGGGTATTACCCTTTGCCTGCCAGCCATCGTGAATCACATATTGCCCGCCGTTTGCGATAGGCACGTCAAGCACTACGAATTTGTCCACGCCTTGACGGAACAGATAAAGGGAGTCGAAGGTCCCTCCGTTGCCTGTACATTGCACCTGAGCAAGAAGCTCTTGGTTGCCGTCCTGGTCGAAGTCCGTGGGTCTGATGTTGCTGGTGACTCTATACACGGCGCCGTCGGTCTGGAGTCCATGTTCTTCGAATTGCACGACTCGACCTGGGCAGACCGGTGCACCGTCCCGCACGATCGTCGCCAGCTGCACCGGAGACCCAACCGACTGCTCCATCGACATCAGGAGCAGAGGCGATGTCCGGCCGGCCGTCTGCGCGAACCGAGCGCCGTCCCATTGATAGGTGCGGGTGTGGGCCGGTGCGTACACCGCGTAGGACGCGCCGTTGAGGTGAGTCCGTGCGTACCAGACCTGCGCCACGAGTTTCTGGTTCTCCACCCGAAACGACGGATGTTCAGCGTAAGGCTGCCCGGCATAACCGAGCCCAGACAACGAATGGTCGGCTCGCATGGTGACCACGAGAAGTTGCCCGCCCCGGAGGCCGTTCCGCAGGGCTGTGGCCGGTAGGTCGCTACACAGGATGTTGAGGACGGCCTCCGGCTCACCATCACCGGTGAGGTCGCCATAGGCGATCTCACGGGAATTCAGGATCAGCTTTTGACCGCGGTCCCCGGCCGGAGCCCACGCGAAGCTCGCCAGGGCACCACCGCTTTGAACCGGCCGCATGTGCTGTCTGCCAGTCGGGCAGGGCATGTCGGAGTTCTTCGGTAGGTCGATGACCGCTTGTTGCCAGCGAACCTCAGTAATTACGCTGGCAGCCGGGACATTTCCGGGCTTGTCCCTGTCATTGGCAACGAAGACGCCGACAGCCACGGCGACGGCCAGGCCGGCGATCACCGCAATGATCGGAAGCCGGCGTGACCAAGGCCGGCCCGCGGAAGCGGGCTCAAGTTCAGGCACTTGGGGCTCCCTTGGTGATCACAAGACATCCCAGACTGGGATGGGGTGATCATCCTGGCATGATCCGATGTCCAGCGCGTACCGCTGTTCCCGCTGGTGGCCGGGGGGCGGCTCCAAGGTCCGCTTCAACTCCCTGACCTGGCCGCAAGTCTCAAAGGCGTCCGCGTTCTCGCACTGCTGCCTCGATTCGCAGCAGCAGGCCGCTAACCAGCGTGACGGCGGCCACGAACCGCCACTCGGGGAAGCCGCGGTCGGCGAGCAACACGAGCCAGCAGGCACCAACAACCGCTGCGATCGTCCCGACAATGCCTCAACGTCGACCAGCGATGACCGAGGACGACCAGCCGCGCCCGAAGAAACAGCAGGTCAGCCACCACGAGGGGGTGGCTGACCTGGTGGGCGACGGACGAGTCGACCTGTACGCCGGATTCTGTGCGCGGCGCGTACCCCGAAGGATGTGCGCCGGCGGCGGCCATCCATCTCGGCCTGCCGTTGCCGGCAGGCTCCAGCGGCCTACCCGCAGACATCGGGCGGGCAGCCCTCAAGCGTCTGCGCCGGGTCGTCATCTTGCGGTGACGGCCCTTGCTTGGCCTTGCTCCGGGTGGGGTTTACCGAGCCACCCCGGTCACCCGGGGTGCTGGTGGGCTCTTACCCCACCGTTTCACCCTTACCGGCCCCGATGGGGTCGGCGGTCTGTTTTCTGTGGCACTGTCCCGCGGGTCACCCCGGGTTGCCGTTAACAACCACCCTGCCCTGTGGAGTCCGGACGTTCCTCGGCGGCGGGCCGAAGCCCGCCGACGCGGCCGCCCGGTCGACTCGTCCGTCGCGCTCTCATCCTAACGACGGTCGACCCGCTGGTATTGCCACCCCGCCTGGTCAAGATCGCGCAGCTCAGGGCGGTCGCGGCGGTCGCCGGGCGGGGAGTCCGGCGTGCCCGCCCAACCGGGCGGGGTCTAGCCTCGTGGGGCTATGGATCTCTCCCACGCCGCGCTGCTGCTCGCCGCCGGTCTCGCCGCTGGCACGGTCAACGCGGTGGCCGGCGGCGGTTCGCTGATCACCTTCCCGGCGATGATCGCGGTGGGGCTGCCCCCGGTCCCGGCGAACGTCAGCAACTCCGTCGCCGTGTTCCCCGGGTACCTGTCCAGCGTGGCGGGCAGCCGTGCGGATCTTCCGCGCGGACGTGCGCTGGCCACGTTGGTGCCCACCACGATCGTCGGCACCATCCTCGGTGCGCTGCTGTTGCTGGCCACGCCGGCCCGCGCGTTCGAGTTGGTCGTACCGTTCCTGGTGCTCGGCGCGACCGCCGTGCTCGCCTTCCAGGATCCGCTGCGCCGGCTGGTCGGCCATCCCCGGGACCTGTCGCCGCGCCAGCGGACGGTCGCGGTGCAGACGATGGTCGCGCTCGGCGCGGTGTACGGCGGATACTTTGGCGCCGCGCTGGGCGTGATGCTGGTCGCCGGTCTGGCGCTGGTGCTGGACGCGACGCTGGCCCGGGTGAGCGCGATCAAGAACCTGCTGTCCGCGGTGGTGGGGTTCACGACGCTGGTGGTGTTCTCCCTGTTCGGGCCGGTGAACTGGGCCGCCGTCGCGGTGGTCGCCCCGGCCACGCTGATCGGCGGGTACGTCGGCGCCCGACTGGTCCGCCGGCTGCCGCCGGTGCTGCTCAAGACGATCATCGTGGTGTTCGGCACGGTGATCGGGCTCTACCTGCTCTGGCGCGCCCTGAGCTGACACCGGCGGCGACGGGGACGGCGCGGTCAGTACGCCTCGCCGACCGGTTCCTCCGGGGCGTGCTCGGTGGCGGCGGCGGCCCGGTTCCATCGGGACCAGAGCACCCGCTCGCCGTAGCCGGCGGCCATCACGTGCGCGAAGGCCAGGTAGACCAGCACGCCGACGGCGAGCACCCCGAAGCCGACCCAGAACGGCAGCGACAGCGAGTGCTCGGCGAGCTTGCCGGAGATGATCGGCGCGGGCGCGGCGGCGCCCCAGCGGACCAGGTTGAACGCGCCGGTGGCCACCCGGCGGTCGCTGGAGCCGAGGCCGAGCGCCAGGTCGGTGAGGTTGGCGTTGGCCAGCCCCATACAGAGCCCGGCGAGGACCAGCACCACGAGCGCCTCGGCGGTGCTGGTGGAGGTGGCGAAGAGGACCATGCAGACCAGCAGCCCGGCGATGGCCACGCCGACGGTCTGCACCGCGCCGATCCGGTGGGCCAGCCGGTGGCCGATCACCAGGATGCCGGTGGCCAGGCCGAGGCCCCAGCCGGTGAACGCCAGCCCCAGCGGGATGACGTCCAGGCCCAGGAAGAGCGGTGTGTAGCCGAGCACCACGAAGAAGACGAAGTTGTACGTGCCGGTCACCACGCAGAGCGCGAGAAACGCGGGACGGCGGTAGGTGGCGAAGATCTGACCGACGCGTACGGGCGCCTGCCGGTTGGTGGGCTCGCGCAGCTTGCGGGCGGCCACGCCGAGCGCCAGGACCATGAACACGCCGCAGACGAAGAACGGCAGTCGCCAACTGACCTCGCCGAGCAGGCCGCCGATCAGCGGGCCGACGGCGAAGCCGAGACCGAGGGCGGTCTCGAAGAGGCCGACCACCCATTCGCGGTCGACGGCGAGGTTGACCAGCACCACCATGGCGGTGGCGAAGAACATCGCGTTGCCCAGCCCCCAGACGCCGCGCAGCACGGACAGCTGCACGATGTTGTCGCTGAACGAGGCGAGGATCGCGGCCAGGCCGACCACGGAGACCCCGGTGATCAGCACCGGCTTGAAGCCGAACCGGCCGCTGGCCAGGGTCGCCGGGATCATGCCGAGGGCCATGACCGCGATGTACGCGGTGAACAGCAGCTCGACCTGCCAGGCGGTGACCCCGATCGCGTCGCCGATGGCCGGCAGGATCGGGTCGACGACGGCTATGCCGGCGATCGCGAGGAAGGCCACCAGTGTGGTGGCGTAGATGGCACTGCGGTTCGGTTCGGAACGCCGATCCACTCCGACTCCCCAATTAGCTGTATAGTACAGGTACTTATCTTGTATCATACAGCTATGACCGACGACCACGAGATCACCCTCGGCCGGATCGAGACCGAGGTGGCCCTGCTGATGCGTTTCGGCGAGGCGACCCGACGGGCCACCGGCACCGCCGAGCACCGGGTGCTCGACCGGGCGGCGTACGTGATCCTGCGTCATCTGGACAGCGCCGGTCCGCAGAACGTCTCCGCGCTGGCCGCCCGGCTCAACCTGGACGGCTCGACCGTGACCCGGCAGGTGTCCGCGCTCCAGCGCGACGGCCTGATCACGCGCACCCCGGACCCGTCCGACGGCCGGGGCACGGTCATCTCCCCCACCGCAGCCGGCCTGCAACGAATGAACGCGGTGCGGGCCGCTCGCACGCGCCTCTACGGCGACATGCTGGCCGACTGGCCCGCCGAGGACCGGGACACCCTCGCCGAGTTGCTGCGCCGCCTCAACGAGGCCCTGACATCCCGCAACCGCCCCCGCTAAGCCACCGCGTCGCCGTCGCCCCCCGCCGCCGATCATGGAGTTGTGGTGCCCGAACGAGACCGATTCAGCCGAATCGTCCCCCACCACAACTCCATGATCGACACCATGATTGCCCTGTGCGGGCCGGGAACGGGCGTTAGGCGACCGGCTCCCGGGCGGAGTCGGCGTCGCGCTCGGCGCCCGGGGTGACCCGCGGGTCGCCCTCGTCGGCGAAGTAGTCGTCCGGCGTGGTGCCGTCGACCCCCTCGTCCACCTTGCCGGCGCGCAGCGCCAGCGTCACCAGCGCCGCGACCGCCAGGTTCACCAACACCGCCACGATGCCCACGTAGATCGTCTTCGGAGTGTCGAACCCGAACTCCGACAGCGGGAACGCCGAGCCACCGAAGTGCTTCCGGGTGGGGCTGGCCACCTGGTAGAGCATCCACATGCCCAGCCCCATGCCGGCCACCCAGCCGACGATGAGCCCGGTGCGGTGGAACCAGCGGGTGTAGAGACCCAGCGCCACCGCCGGCAGCGTCTGGAGGATGATCACACCGCCGATCAGCTGGAGGTCGATGGAGAACTGCGGGTCGAGGAACACGATGCAGGCCACCGCGCCGACCTTCACCACCAGCGAGGTGATCTTCGAGACGTTCGCCTCCTGCGCCGGGCTGGCGTCCCGCTTCAGGTACTCCTTGTAGATGTTGCGGGTGAACAGGTTCGCCGCCGCGATCGACATGATCGCCGCCGGCACCAGCGCGCCGATGCCGATCGCCGCGTACGCCACGCCCGCGAACCAGTCCGGGAACTGCTGGTCGAAGAGCAGCGGCACGACCGTGTTGCTGTCGACCGTGCCCTCCTTCGCCCCGGGCAGCGGCTTCACGCCGGCCGCGATGGCCATGTAGCCGAGCAGCGCGATCAACCCGAGCAGCAGGCTGTACGCCGGCAGCGCGGACATGTTCCGCTTGATCACGTCGCGGTTCCTGCTGGCCAGCACACCGGTGATGCTGTGCGGGTAGAGGAAGAGCGCCAGCGCCGACCCGAACGCCAGCGTGACGTACTGGAGCTGGTTGTTGCCGTTGAGCAGGATCCCGTCGTTCGGGTTGGGCGAGGCGTCGAACTTCGCGTCCGCGGCGGCGAAGATGTCACCCCAGCCGCCCAGCTTGTACGGCAGGTAGATGACCGCCACCAGGATCACGATGTAGATCAGGCTGTCCTTGACGAACGCGATCAGCGCCGGCGCGCGCAGCCCCGACTGGTAGGTGTAGGCGGCCAGGATCGCGAACGCGATGATGATCGGCAGGTGCCGGGCCAGCGCGTTGTCGCCGGTCACCCCCATCGTCTTGAGCACCGCCTCGATGCCGACCAGCTGCAACGCGATGTACGGCATGGTAGCGACGATGCCGGTGATCGCGATCAGCAGCGCCAGCACCGGCGAGTCGAAGCGCTTACGGACGAAGTCGGCCGGCGTGACGAACCCGTGCCGGTGCGACACCGACCAGAGCCGGACCAGCACCAGGAAGACCATCGGATAGATCACGATGGTGTACGGCACGGCGAAGAACCCGGCCGCGCCGGCTCCGAACATCAGCGCCGGCACCGCCACGAAGGTGTACGCGGTGTAGAGGTCACCGCCGACCAGGAACCAGGTGATCCAGCCGCCGAAGCTGCGCCCGCCCAGCCCCCACTCGTCGAGGTGGGCCATGTCCTTCGGGGCGCGCCAGCGGGCGGCCACGAAGCCCATCGCGCTGACCAGCAGAAAGAGCAGGGAGAAGACGATGATCTCGGTGAGATGGTCACGCCACATCAGCGCTCACCCCGCTTCTTCGTCATCTGGTAGACCAGCGTCGTGGTGGCCACACCGAGCAGGATCCAGGCCAGTTGCAGCCAGTAGTAGCGCGGGAAACCGAAGATCCGGGGCGAGTCTCCGTTGAAGAAGGCCGGGATCAGCGGCACCACGATGGGAATGAAAAGCAACCAGTTCCAGGGGCTGTGATCCTTCGCCCTGGACGGCGCCGTGGTCGGCGCCTCCGGTTCCGGTGCAGCCATGTGACACACCTCCGGGAAGTCGTGGCTCGCGATGTAACGGCCGGAGGCTACGACTCTGTGACCGCTGTCACGCGCGCTGCGCGGAGGGTGCTGCGCCGAGCGGCCGACGGCATGCGCCGAACGGCACGACCGGTCGGGCGGACGCGGCGAGGAGGTGCGGCCGGCTCAGCCGGCGGAGAGGTGGGCGGTGTCGTTGACCGTGCGCACCGCGACGCCACCGTCGGGCCACATGTCGAGCACCGAGATGCCGGCCGCGTCCAGGAAGAGCCGGTGCAGGAAGCCGTCGCTGGCCGCGAGCGCGTCCCGCAGCACCAGCTTGATCGGCGAGACGTGGGAGACGACCACCACGGTCTCCCCGGGGTACGCCGAAAGCAGCCCGGTGACCACCCGGTGGCAGCGCTCGGCCACCTGGGTGAACGACTCACCGCCCGGCGGGGCGATCCGGGGTGAGGCGAGCCAGGCGTCCATCTCCCCCGGCCACTGCGCGCGCACCTCGGCGAAGGTGCGCCCCTCCCAGTCCCCGAAGTCGCACTCGATCAGGTCGTCCTCGGTGCGCACCGGCACGTCACCGATGGCCCGGGCGATCGCCGCCGCGGTCTGCGTACACCGGGACAGCGGTGAGCTGAGCACGGCCGCGACGGACGGGGCCAGCGCGGCCACCCGCGTGGCGGTGGCCCGGACCTGGGCCCGACCGCGCTCGGAGAGCGGCACGTCGCCCCGGCCGGAGTAGCGCCGCTGCTCGGTGTACGCGGTCTCGCCGTGCCGGACCAGGATCAGCCGGGTGGCGGTGAAGCTCGGTCGCGGCTCCCAGGAGGCCGGCGCGGTCGCCGGGTCGCTGCCGGCGGTCGTCGCCGCGGGCCGGCCGGCGGTGGCGTCCATCGCGGCGGCGGTGGTCGCCGGAGCGGGCCGGCCGGCGGCGGCGTCCATGGCGGCGTTGGCCAGCGCGTCGGCGTGCCGGTTCTGCTCGCGCGGGATCCAGGCGAACCGGACCGCCGCGAACCGGCCCACCAGCCCGGCCGCCTTGGCGGCGAGCGGTCGCAGGCCGGGGTGCTTGATCTGCCAGCGGCCGCACATCTGCTCGACGACCAGCTTGGAGTCCATCCGGACGTCCACCTCGGCGACGCCCAGCTCGGCGGCGGCCGTCAACCCGGCGATCAGCCCCTGGTACTCGGCGACGTTGTTGGTCGCCGTACCGATCGACTCGGAGCGCTCGGCGAGCACCTCGCCGGTCTCCGGGTCGCGCACCACCGCGCCGTAGCCGGCCGGGCCCGGGTTGCCCCGGGACCCGCCGTCGGCCTCGACGACGACCACGCGCGGCGCCACGATCTACAGGCCCGACTCGTTGGTGCGGACCATGATCCGCCGGCAGTCCTCGCAGCGGACCACGTCGTCCGGGGCGGCCTTGCGGATCCGGGCCAGGTCGGCTCCGGAGAGCTCCAACCGGCAGCCGCCGCAGCGGCCCGCGGTGAGCAGCGCGGCGCCCAGCCCGGTGTCCTGGCGGATCTTGTCGTAGAGGGTGACCAGCTCGCTCGGGAGGTCGGCGGCGAGCGGCTGGCGGGCCCCCCGCTTGAACTCCTCCTCCTTGGCGATCTCGGCCAGCGCCTCGTCCCGGCGCTGCTCGGTGGCGGCCCGCTTGTCCCGGGCCTCGGCCAGCCGCTGCTCCACGCCGTCCAGGACGCCCTGCGCGGTCTCCCGCTGCTCCATCAGCTCCAGCTCGGCGTCCTCCAGGTCGCCCTGGCGCCGGTTCAGCGAGACCAGCTCGTGCTGGAGCGCCTCCAGCTCCCGGGCCGGGCCGGTGCCGGCGGCCAGCCGGTTCTGGTCCTTCTCCTTGCGGGCCCGGACCTGGTCGACGTCCTTCTCCAGCCGGGCGATGTCCCGGTCCAGGTCGTCGACCGCCACCTGCGCGCGGACCCGGTCGTCCTCCAGCGACGACAGCTCCCGGGCCAGCGCCTCCAGCTCGGCCCGCTCGGGCAGCGAACGCCGGCGGTGGGCGAGCTGGGCGAGGTTGGTGTCGATCGCCTGGAGGTCGAGCAGGCGGCGCTGCACCTGGGGGTCAGCCTTCACGGTCGGGCTCCTTGTCGTCCACAACGGGTGCGGCGGCGTGTACGGTCCACGGGTCGGTGTCCAGGTCGGACACCAGCGTCTCGACGCCCGGCGCCTCCCGCAGGAGGGCGGCCAGGTCGTCCAGCCACGGTCGTTCCGTCGCCCAGTGGGCGGCGTCGATCAGGGCGGGACCATCGGCGGCGAGGTGCTCGCCGGCCGGGTGGTGCCGCAGGTCGGCGGTGAGGAACGCGTCCACCCCGGCAGCGGTCGCGGCGCCGAGGAAGCTGTCCCCCGACCCGCCGCTGACGGCGAGGGTACGAACCATACGCCCGGGATCCCCCGCGGCGCGAACTCCCCACGACGTGACGGGGAGCACCGCGGCGGCGTGCCGGGTCAGCTCGGCGAGGGTCATCGGGCGGGGCAACTCGCCGATCCGGCCGATACCCCGGTCGTCGCCGTACGCGGGTGAGCCGGGCGCGGGCCGGTGCAGCGGGCGCAGCCCGGTCAGCCCGAACCGGGCGGCGAGGGCATCGGACACGCCCGGGGAGGCCACGTCGGCGTTGGTGTGCGCCACGTAGAGCGCCACCCCGGCCCGGATCAGTTGATGGACGATCCGCCCCTTGAACGTCGTCGGGGCGACCGAGGACACCCCGCGCAGCAGGAGCGGGTGGTGCGCGACGATCATGTCCACGCCGGCGGCCAGCGCCTCGGCGACCGTCTCGGGCACCACGTCGACCACGCAGAGCACCCGGTGGACCGGGGCGGTCGGCTCGCCGAGCACCAGACCCACCCGGTCCCACTCCTCCGCCCAGACCGGCGGGTAGCGCCGTTCCAGCTCGGCCACCACGTCGGTCACCGTGGGGGTGGATCCGCATACGCTCACGGCGGGCCAGCTTACCGTCGCGCGGGCCGCCGGGCGGCGACGCCCGGCCCGGCCGCGCCGACCGGGCGACCGGGCCGGAGAGCTCCTCGGCGGTCAGGCGGCGCGGCGGGAGCCGGCGAGCAGCGCGTCCAGCGGCATCTGCCAGGGGAACGCGTGCAGGTGCTGCTCGCCCGTTCCGGGTGGGTGCAGGGCGACCACGTGATCACCGAAGAGCACCGTGATGCCCCATTCGGCCAGCCGGGCCACGCCGGCCCGGAACGCCGGGTGGGCGGCCATCGCGGCGTTGGTGTACGGCACCGCCACGATCGGGACGCCCTTGCCCTGCGCCTCGACCAGCAGGCCGAGCGCGAGGGTGTCGGCGATCCCGGCCGCCCACTTGTTGACCGTGTTCACCGTGGCCGGGCAGACGATCATGGCGTCGGCCGGCGGCAGCACGTCCGGGTCACCGGGGTTCTTGTAGTGCGTCCGCACCGGGTGGCCGGTCTGCCGGATCAGGGCGGACCTGTCGACGAACTTGGCGCCGTCCGGCGTGGTGACCACGCAGACCTCCCAGCCGTCCTGCTGGGCCAGGTCGACCAGGCGGCCGACGTGCCGGGCCAGCGGCGAACCGCAGGCGATGATGTAGAGCACCTCGCGGTGTCCGCTGCTGCGCTGCGCACCGGCCATCACACCGGCTCCGCGCTCATACCCCTACTCCCATGTGCTCAGCCAACTCCGCTACCGGAGAAGGCGGCGCACCACGTGTGCGACGCAGGATGTCGGACATCACCTCGTGCGCGATGGGCCGGCAGCGGATCTCCGACGGGGCGAGCCGGTCGCCGCGCAGCAGCATCTCGCCGGCGTTCGCCACGTCGCCGACCTGAGCGAAACCGCGGGCGATGTCGAGCAGGTGGTGCGCCCGCCGCTCGGGCAGCAACGCGTTGAAGGAGGGCTCCACGATGCGCAGCTGGTGCACCTCCACCGCCCGCCCGCCGTCGCCCAGCTCCACCGCGGCCGCGGCCCGGTGCAGCTCCACGTTGGTCGGGCCGAACGAGGTCCAGTAGTGGTTGTGGTCGCCGCCGAGCAGCGTGGCCGCCTCCTCGGCGCCGTTGATGAGGTCGTCGACGGTGGCCGAGTCACCGATCCGGGAGGCGGCCATCGCGCCCTGGAGCAGCAGCATCCCGTAGACGGAGAGCCGGTCCGGGGAGGCGTCGTTGCCGCCACCGGGTGCGAGCCGGTTGGCGATGGTGACGTTCAGCTCCAGCGCCGGACGGGCGCGGCCCATCGCGACCAGCGCGTTGCACACCCGGGTGGTGGCGATGCCGGCCAGCAGCGGGTCGTCGGCCCGCTGGGCCACCGCCATCGAGCGGTCCGCGGCCAGCCAGGCCAGCTCGCACTCGCCGAGCTTGCGCAGCACCGAGGAGGCGATCTGGTAGACCTGCCCGAGCAGGTGCGCCGCCTCCGGGGCCTGCTCGCCGCCGTAGCCGGCGTCGGCCGCCTGGGCGTCGCGCAGCAGCTTGGGCAGCGCCCGGGTGAGCATCCCGTAGCGGCCGTACTGGTAGGTGAGCCAGGCGTGGTTGACGGCCTTGCGCATGTCGTCGAGCGGGGGCGGGTACGGCGCGGCGTCAAAGTACGCGCTCATCGAGTCGTACCGCTCCAGCGCCGCCCTGATCTCCTGCACCTCGACCTGGTCGATGCAGTTCAGCGCGTCCGTCCGCCGCTCCGGGTCCTTGCCCATCAGCAGCTGCACGTCCACCTGGAGGATGTCGGCGATCTCGTAGAGGACCGAGAACTTGTCCAACCGACGGACGCCACGCTCGACCTTGTCCACCCAGCTCTTCGACTTGCCCAACCGGTCCGCGAAGACCTGCTGCGACATCTTGCGTCGCCCCCGCCAGTAGGCCACTCGCCGCCCTATGGGTAGCTCGTCCATCTCCCCATCCCTCCCCCTGCCGCCCCGGCCATCGGGCCGGGACGATGTCCGCGGGTGCGGCGATTCCCGTTCATCTTCAGGTTTTCGCTGGTCGCACAGCCTGTGCGTCAGCCGTACAGCCAGTCCTCGTACTTTTCGTGCAAGTTGCACGAGCCGTTCGTCAACCTCAACGATCGTGGGTTACGGCAGTGACGGTGCTCGACATGCGACCTGGCGTTCGCCGGGCCCGATGAGGGGAGATGGCACACATGTGGGGGAACGTCGGACCGCGCGTCGCCGAACTGTCGCCATTGGAACGGGTCCGGTTGCGCCGGGTCGCCGTGCGGTACGCCGCGCACGGGTGGGAGGTGACGCCGGGGGCCTGCCTCGCTCGCAGCCGGTTCGTCTGCGGCCGTGCCGGCTGTCCCACCGTGGGCTGCCACCCGGCGCTGGAGAACTGGGAGCTGGCGGCCAGCGCCGACCCGGCCCGGGTGGCCACCTGGTGGCGGAGCCGCCCGCACGGCGTGCTGCTGCCCACCGGTCGCGCCTTCGACGTGCTGGAGGTGCCGGCCCACCTCGGCCGGCAGGTGCTCGGCGCGGTGCAGACCCACCCGGCCGGCACCGGCGTACGCGGGCCGGTGCTGGTCACCCCCACCGGGCGCTGGATGTTCCTCGTCCGCCCCGGCGATCCGCTCCGGCCGGAGCTGGAGCACTGCTTCCACGTGGTCCGGCACGGGCCGGGCTCGTGGATCCCGGCGCCGCCCACCCGACTGCCCGAGGGCACGGTCCGCTGGGCGGTCGCGCCGGAGCAGGCCCGCTGGCAGCTCCCCGATTCCTACCTGGTGCAGAACACGTTGATCGAGGCGCTGCGCGCCACCGGGGTGACACTCACCCCCGACCTGCTCCCCGGCCACCTGCCGCTGCCCCGGCGGGGCATGTGAACCGGCCCGCCGCACGGCGCCGACGGTCGATTCCATCCGGTCGTCGACAGCGACGCCGAGGCGCCGGTCCTCGTTGACAAGGGGACGGCGCGAACACGCGCCACGAGCGGGGGAATGATGTCCACGGACGACAGAGCATCTCATCCCGGCGGCACCGAACCGCCCCGGCGCAGCCACCCGCGGCACCGCTGGGCCGGCACCCGCCGCCCCCTCCGCTAGTCCGTCAGGGGAAGCGCGGTGGAGTGCATCTGGTAGGCGTCGTCGGTGATGACGGCGTGGGTGTGGCCGGCGAGCCGGTCCAACCAGCCGATGCCGGCGACGCCCATGGCCAGAGCCGCGGTCGCGTACGCGTCGGCCACCCCGAGGTCGGCGCCGACCACCGTCACCGAGCGCAGCCCACCGGCCGGCGCGCCCCGGCGCGGGTCCAGCACGTGCCGGCCCCGCTCGTAGACACCGGAGGTGGCCACGCCCAGATCGGTCCCGGAGAGCACCAGGCAGGTCGCCATCGCGTCCCACGGGTGCCGGATGCCGATCCGCCACGGCTCCCCCGACGGGGAGTGGCCGCGTACCCGCACGTCGCCGCCGGCGTTCACGCAGTGGTTGGCCGCGCCGGCGGCGAGCAGCCGGTCCGAGGCGACCTGCGCGGCCCAGCCCTTGACGAACCCGGACGGGTCGAGCCGGCCGGTCGCGTACGCGTCGAAGAACCCGTCGGTGGCGCCCCACAGGTCGGCGCAGGCCTCCAGCACGAACCGCAGGTCCGCCGACGCCTCGGAGAGCAGCACCTCGCCCCGGTCGAAGCGGCACACCTCGCTGTCCGCCCGGTACGTGCTGAACCGGGCGTCCACCTCGCGCATCCAGGTGAAGACCTGATCCGCCAGCTCGTGCAGGGTCGCCGGCGGCAGGTCGTCGGCGAGATCCAGGGTGATCACCGTGCCCATGATGTGCTCGACCCGGCACAGCCCCGGGCGGGTCATCGTCGTCGGCACGTCAGAACGCCTGCTCGATCGCGCCCCGCAGGGACTGCTTGTAGGAGTTGCTGGTCTCCGTGGCACCGGAGACGGTGTTCAGGTTGGCGCTCTGCTTCTGCACCACCTCACCGCCGGTGCCGTTGTACCGGGCCCGCACGTCGCCGCTGTGGATGTCGGACTCGCCCCCGCTGGGCAGCGACAGCGAGACGGCCTCGACGATCCGGTTGCCGGAGACCACGATCTGCACCTGCACGTACCCGTACTCGTTGTCGACGCCCGGCCCGGTGACCCGGCGGGTGGTCGGCTGCGGCGCCTTGGTGGTGGTCCGCGGCGCGGTCGGCGCCTTCGCGGTGGTCCGGTTGCCCGACGGGCGCGCGGTGCTCCTGCTCGGCTTGGGCGACGACGACGCGCCGGCCCGCACCGACGGCTTCGGGGTCGGGCCGCCCGGCGTCGCCGGCGCGACGCTCGGATCCGCACCCTGCGGGGTGGGGTTGACCGGTTGGGCGGCCGGCACGTCCTGAGCGACCGGGGTGGTGCCCGGCGAGCCCTTGAGCACCACCAGCGCGGTGGTGCTGGCGGCCAGACCGGTGATCGCGAGGAACGCGCGACGCATGCGATGCCTTCCTACAACTCGAAGGTGGCGAGGTGGATCTGCCGGCGGGGCACGCCGGCCCGGCGCAACGCCCGCACCGACTGCTCGACGAGCCCGGGCGGCCCGCAGAGGTAGACGTCCCGCCGGGCCACGTCGGGCACCAGTTGCCGCAGCCCGTCCGGGCTCATCAGCTGGCGGGGGCCGGGGTCGTCGCGGGAGCCGATGACGTACCAGATCGAGGTGTCCCGGGCCTGGGCCAGCCAGTCCAGCTCCCGGCTGAGCAGCACGTCGGCCGGCGTCCGGGCCCGGTAGATCAGCGCGGCGCCCGGCGGCAGCTCCTCCAGCATGGCCCGGATCGGCGTGATGCCGCTGCCGCCGGCGATCAGCAGTGCCCGGTCGCGGACCCGGTGCGCGGCGGTGAAGGTGCCCGACGGGCCCTGCGCCCAGACCCGGGTGCCGGCGTCCAGATCGCGCAGGTCGGCGGTGTGCGTGCCGACCACCTTCACGGTGAGGCGCAGCCAGCGGCCGTTGGCCGCGGCGGAGACGGAGAACGGGTGCGACTGCCACCAGCAGCCCCGGGTGAGGAAGCGCCAGCGGAAGTGCTGCCCGCCGAGCATCTCCAGCCGGTCCAGCCGCTCACCGGTGAGGTAGATGGAGACGGTGTCCGGGCTCTCCGCGACCACGTCGGCGACCTGCAGCCGGTGCCGCAGGTTGAACGCCAGCGGCGCGATCACCCGACCCCACAGCAGGGCGGCGACCACCAGCAGGTAGAGGGCGATCCACCCGCTGCGCACCGGGCCGGGCTTGTACAGCTGCGCGCCGTGGGTGAACTGGTGCCCGAAGCCGAGCAGCAGCACCAGGTAGCTCGACCGGTGCAGCAGGTGCCACAGCTCGTAGGGCAGCGCCCGCCGGATCGCCCGCACGCTGCTGAACCCGACCACGATCATGATGCCGGTGGCGACGAACGCGGAGAGCATGTCCTCGTAGTCGCCGAGCAGCGTGCCGACCTCGGCGAGGACCGACTGGTTACGCAGGTCCGCGTAGCCGACCAGGATCAGCGACAGGTGCGCCAGGACGGCGACCAGCAGGGTGGCTCCGATGTCGCGGTGCCACCGTCCCAGTTGCTCGCCGCCGATCCACCGCTCCAGCACCGGCAGCCGGCTCATCAGCAGCACCTGCACCAGCAGCAGATAACCGGCGACCAGGCCGGTGATCCGGCCGGCGGCCGTCAGGGTCGCCGCGGTGGTCCGCAGCGACCCGGCGGGGGTCCCGAGCCACCACGGCAGCACGCTGGCGAGCAGGCCGACCAGGAGCAGCGCGGCCAGCAGCCGCCGGCCGCCGGGTCCGCGTCGGGCCGGGACCTGCGGGGGTACGGGCGCAGCCGACCGGCCGCCGTGCCGGGACGTGGTCCCGGTGCGGCGGCCGGCGGCGTGGGTGTGCGAGTACGTCACGCGTACAGCTTCATCGGGGCGTACTTCTGGCGGGGGAAGACCTTGTCGACCTCCGCGTTGGTGAGCCCGAACCGGCCCTGCGCCACCGCGCCGTACACGTTGAACATGTTGTTGTACTCGGGCACGTCACCCGAGTCCAGCTTGTCCAGGCCGTTCCAGGTTCCGAGCAGCGAGCCGGCCAGCTTCTTGCCGGACAGCAGGGTGACCACGCCGCCGTGCCCGTGGTCGGTGCCGCCGGTGTTGGAGCCGACCCGGCGGCCGAACTCGCTGGACACCATGATCGTCACGTCGGCGGCCTTCGGGCCGAGGTCGGTGAAGAAGGCGGCCATCGCGTTGGCCAGCTCGTTCAGCCGGCGGTGCAGCTGGCCGCCCTCGCGGGTGCCCTGGTTCTCGTGGGTGTCGTAGCCACCCATGCCGACGGTGGCGACCCGCACGTTGGCGCCGCCCTTGATCAGCTGGGCGAGCTGCTGGAACGCGTTGCCCACGCCCTCGTACTTGACGCCCTCGGCGGGCTGGTACGGCTTGGCGGCGAGCTTCTGCGCGGTGGCCAGCGCGCCCATGCCCTCCTGCACGGCCTCCTCGACCGGGTGGTTGATCCCGGTGAAGAGCCCCTTGATGGCCTTCTCGGTGGCGGCGCGGAACCGGTCGTCACCGTTGAGCCGCAGCGAGCCGACGCTGTTCAGCGAGAGCGCGCCGTTGTTGCCGACCAGCGAGCGGGGCAGCGTGCTGCCGACGCCGACGCTGCGGAACGCGGTGCCCTTGCCCAGGTTGTCGACCAGACCGTCCAGCCAACCCCGGCCGCCGGTCTCGTTGGGCAACCCGCCCAGGTTGCAGGCGTCCGCGGCCTGGAAGTGGCTGCGGGACAGCCGCTCGTCGGAGACCGCCGGAATGAAGCCCAACTGGCCTGCCTTGAGCCACTGCTCCAGCGGCTTGAACGCGCTGGTCAGCTTGAAGCCACGGCCCAGGGCCAGCGAGTCGTTGCCGAGCAGCAGGTCGGGGCGGGCCTTGGCGAGCACCGGGTCGCCGTCCGGCGCGACCAGGCTCAGCCCGTCCAGCCCGCCGTAGAGGAAGACATGGATCAGGGTGCCGGTCTTGGTCGCCGCGAACGACGCCGAGGTGGTGACGAACTGGGCGGTGGCCAGCGCGGTGGCGGTGGCCGCGGCGCCGGCGACGAACGTCCGTCGGGTGACACCACGACCGTCCTGCTGAGCCTCCTCCAGGTCCTCCAGGGTGCGGTAGCGGTCGGCCTCGGCGGCGTTCTCGGCGGCGACGAGGTCGGCCTCCGCCCGCAGCAGCGCCTCGGCCGGGTTGTCGGCCAGCCGCCGCAGGTCGGGGCATTCGGGGTGCAGGGGGAAAGAGTTGTACACAGTCTTCTCCATCGGGTGCCTCACCGGAGGTGGTGCTGGGGGGACGCGAGGATCGCCCGCGCGACGGCGGTGATGGCCCCGTTGAACGTGGCATCGACCTTGGCGCTCGCCGAAACGCCGGCCACACCGAGGATCAGGTTCCTCTCCCGGGTGCTCAGCTTCTGGTTCACCAGTCGCTTTGCCAGCGCGTCCACGTACGCCCCCGCGGTGGACGGCGGATTCGCGACCAGCTTCTCCGGCGCCGTGTGCGTGAAGGTGGTGCGGTAGCCGGCCAGGATCTCGCCGGCCTCGTTCCAGCCGTTGACCATGGTGCCGGCCGAGGTCCAGGCGACGTAGACGTCCGGGTAGCCGTCCGGGGTGGGCTGGCCCATCGGGTACTGGCCCAGCTCGCGCAGCTTGTCCTGGATCTGCCGCAGGCCGCGGGCGAACGGGGTCCGCTTGTTGTCGCCGTTGTCGTTCTTCGACGACGGGTCCGGCGAGACACCCAGGACGCGGTACGTGGACACCAGGTACTCCATCGGCCGGCGTACCTTCTGGCCGACCGCCGCCCAGAACTCCGAGGAGCTGAACAGGGCCATCAACACCGGCTTGATCATGCCGTTGTTGGTGGTGTACGTCTTGGCCAGCCGGTCCACGAGGGACTTCGGCGGGGTGTCCGAGACGAACCTCGTCGCCAGGCTCTGCGCCACGTACTTCGCGGTCGACGGGTGCAGCGCGATGTAGGTGATGTACTTGTCGATCGCCGCTTCGGCCTTCTTCGGGTCCGCCGAGTTGTTGGCGTGCGTGAAGCCGAGGATCTTCACCTTGCCGACGTAGTGCTGCTCGGGCTTGAAGACGTACTTGCCGTCCTCGACGCCGCGGCCGGTCTGGAGCATGGCCGCCTGGCGCACGTCCGGCTCCTTGTAGCCGCCGTCCACGCCGACCGAGTAGAGCTCCAGGTTCTCCCGGGCGAGGTTCTCGTTGATCGCGTCCTTGCGGGAGTCCTTCTGGTTCAGGTAGATCAGCAGCGCGGGGTGCTTGTTCGCGGCGACCAGCATCTCCGGGTAGCTGCCCAGCGCGTGCGCCCGCACCACGTCCTTGTCGAACGAGTTGCGGTACACCTCGCCGCCGTCGAACTCCGCGGCGACGTGCAGGAAGTCGTTCCAGAAGTCGACCATCACCTCGAACAGCTGGCGCTTCGACCAGATCTGCCGGGCGAGGGTGGCGTCGATCATCTCCCGCTCGGGCTGGGCGCCCTGCTCGTTGAGCTTGTCCCGCTGGTCGCGCAGCTGCTGCACCGAGAGCTTCTGCGTGGGCAGCTCGGCGAGCTTCAGCTCGGCCTTGCTCGGCTCGATCTTGTCCGGGTCGAGCTGGGCACGGATCCAGCCGTCGATGCCCAACTTCTTGATGTCGGCGACCACCGCGGGCGTCGCCCCGAAGGTGGCCCGTCGGGCCAGGTGCAGGATCGGGTCCTTGGCCAGCACCGTCTTGACGGTCACCTTCGTCTCCGCCGCCGCGGCGGCCGGGCCGGAGAACGTCCGGCCACCGGAGGGCGCGTTCTTCTTCAGCGCCTCACCGGCCCGGGAGCCCATGTAGCTCTCGTTCTGCTCGGTGTAGGTGCGCACCGTGCTGGGCTGCTGGCCGCTGGGCCGGGCCGCGGTGCCGTCGGTGACGGTGCTGCCGGTGGCGTCGGCCACCGCGTCGTCACCGAAGAGGCCGCGGAACTGCGGGGTCATGGCGAGGGCCGCGCCACCGGCGACGACGGCGGCGGTGCCGCCAAGCGCGACCATGGCCTTGCGGCGACCCACCTTGCGCCCCGGCTCGTCGTCATCGTCCAGGGTGGGCAGTCCGGTGCCGGCCGGGCGGGCCAGGGCCGGACGGCCGAGGCCCTCCGGGCCGACCCACTGCGGTCCGCGCGGGGTGGGCTGTCCGGCGTAGCCGTCGGCGTACTGCTCACGAGGGTCGGCCGGGCCCGGGTAGCCGCCCTGGAAGGGGTGGGGCGAGTCGTACCCGTACGGGGCGGACGCGTTGGGGTCGCCGTACCCGTCCGAGGTGTGGTGTTGGCGTCCGTCCCAACCGCGGTCGTCCCGCGGTCGACGTGGTGGCACATTCTGGTCGGCCATGTACCAATCCCGATTTCTGAAGAGCGCCGAAAGCTGCGACCGGGCAGGTGCGGCAGGTGCGGCGACTGTTGCCTGAGGGGGTTGCTACGGCAAGGTAACCAAGCCCTCAGGTGCCTTCAAGACAGGTTGAACGCCCTCGTGAGGGCACTTAAGACACCGCTCAGCGCCGCATCGGCCGCAGGCCACGCACCGCGGCCCGGGTCGGACCTTCCCAGCAGGGCCGACGTGCGCCAGCCGGGCACGGATCGGGCCCCGCCGCCGTACGCGACACTTTCCGCGCCGTTCACCGCCACAGGCAAACTTAAGGTGCGGATAAGCCGGACGTGAGGTGCTCTCACGCGGAGGAAAAGTAGCAGCGACGGGTGAGCGTGAGCCGCCGCCGCAGCGGGTATGCCGCCGAACCGCTGAACGCGTGAGGGGAAGGCAGCGCCATGCTCAGCAAAGAGGATCAGCGCAGGTTCGACCAGATCACCCGTCAGCTCCGGGAGAGCGACCCGGCTTTCTTCAACCGGCTGGACCATCGGGTCCGGGCCCGCAGGGGCCGTTACCTGATGTTGTTGACCATCGTGCTGTGGGCGTCGCTGCCGGCGATGACCGTGTTCGCCGGCCGGCTGGCCGGTGCGATCTGCGCGGTGGTGCTGGTGGCGAACGCCGCGATCATGTGGCGGTTCCGACGCCGCTGGACATGACCGCTCACCGGTCGGCCGGGCCGAACGTCCGGTACGCCCGGCGCAGTCGTTCGAGCAGTCCCGGCCCGCCGATGGCCGGCGCCGGCGGGCCGAGCTGGCGCAGCAGCAGATCCGGCCCGGTCGCCAATCGGGGCGGCCGGTCGGGCAACGGCACCGGCGGCAGCCAGAACCGGTCCACCGCCTCCACCAGCGGGGTCGCCGACAGTCCGGCGAGCGCCCGGGCCGCGCCAGCCGCCGGCACCGCGGCATCCACAAGGGACCTTGAACTGTCCGAGGTGGACTCGTCGTCCGCGTCGGCGGGCGCGGTGGTGCTCGGTTCGGCTGGCAACTCCGTACCGGTGGCCTCGGCGCGTCGGGCCCGGAGCCGCTCCAGCAGTTCCGCGCGAGCCCGACCGCGCCAGTGCAGCAGCTCGAACGGGTCCGCGTCGAACGCCTCGGCCAGCAGGTAGAAGGTGGCCGCGAGGTGCTTGCAGGGCACCGCGAAGTCGGGGCAGCTGCACCGCTGGGTCAGCTCCTGCACACCGGCCGGAAAGAGCGGTGCGCCGGCGGCGACGAACAGCTCCTCCAGCTCGTCGGGAAGGTCCCCGGCGAGCAGGCGGGCACTGAAGAACGCCTGCCCGGCCAGCTCCTCCTCGATCCGGGACCAGAGCGCGGCCGGGAACGGGCGCAGCGCGATGGACACCTGGTACGGCTTCGGCCGGGAGCCCTGCACCACGGCACTGACCAGCCCGGGCGCGACGTCGAGCGAGAGCACCTGGCCGGCCCGCGCGTACGAACGGCCGCGGGTCAGCCGGGTGCCGAGCGCGAACGACTCCAACACCTCCAGGAAGCGTCGGGACCACCACGACCGGCCGATCGCACCCCGGGCGCTGCGCGCCCGCAGGCCGCCGTCGACGCGGCGGGGGCGGCCGTAGTCGGCGAACCGGTCGGTGCTCACTCCACCACCGCTCCGGCCTCCAGGGCGAACAGCTCGCGCAACTGCCCGGTGGACAGCTCGGTGATCCACTGCTCGCCGGTGCCGACCACCCGCTCGGCGAGGCTGCGCTTGTCGGCGATCAGCGCGGCGACCTTCTCCTCCACCGTGCCGGCGCAGACGAACTTGCGGACCTGCACCCGCCGCCGCTGCCCGATCCGGAACGCCCGGTCGGTGGCCTGGTCCTCCACCGCCGGGTTCCACCACCGGTCCACGTGTACGACATGGTTGGCGGCGGTCAGGGTGAGCCCGGTGCCGCCGGCCTTGAGCGAGAGCACGAACAGCGGTGGACCGTCCGCCGACTGGAAGCGCTGCACCATGGCGTCCCGCTCGGCCTTGCCGAGCCCACCGTGCAGGAACAGCACCTCCCGGCCGAACCGCGCCGACAGATGGCCGCGCAGCATAGCGCCGAACTCGGCGTACTGGGTGAACAGCAGCGCCCGCTCCCCCGCCGCGAGCACCTCTTCCAGGATCTCGGTGAGCCGGGCCAGCTTGCCGGACCGGCCCTCCAGCGGCGAACCGTCCCGCAGCAGCTGGGCGGGGTGGTTGCAGACCTGCTTCAGTCGGGTCATGGTGGCCAGCACCAGCCCGCGCCGTTCGATGCCGTCGCTGGACTCGATGCGGGCGAGCATGTCGTCGACCACCACCCGGTACAGGGCGGCCTGCTCGGCGGTGAGGTTGCAGAGCACCTCCATCTCCAGCTTCTCCGGCAGGTCGGAGATGATCGACGAGTCGGTCTTGAGACGGCGCAGCACGAACGGGCCGGTGATCCGGCGCAGCCGCTCGGCGGCCTCGGCGTCGCCGTGCCGCTCGATCGGCTCGGCGAACCGCTTGCGGAACGTCGCGGCCGGGCCGAGCAGACCGGGGTTGGCGAACTGCATGATCGACCAGAGGTCGGCAAGCCGGTTCTCCACCGGCGTGCCCGTCACCGCCACCCGCTGCCGGGCGGGCAGCGCACGGACGGCCTCGGCCTGCCGGGTCGAGGCGTTCTTGATCGCCTGCGCCTCGTCCACCACGACCCGGTGCCAGTCGATGCCGGCCAGGTCGACGGCGTCGCGGGCGGCCACCGAGTAGGTGGTGAGGACCAGGTCCGCGCTGTGCGCGGCTGTCGTGAACTCCGACCCCCGGGCCCGCTCCGCCCCGTGGTGTACGTGCACACGCAGGCCCGGGGTGAACCGCGCCGCCTCCCGCTGCCAGTTGCCGACCAGGGACATCGGGCAGACCAGCAGGGTCGGTCCGGCGTCCGGCGGGTCCCCGGCCAGCAGCGCGAGCAGCTGCACGGTCTTGCCCAGGCCCATGTCGTCGGCCAGCACCCCGCCCAGACCGAGCGACCGCAGGAACGCCAGCCAGGCCAGCCCACGCCGCTGGTACGGCCGCAGCGTGCCCTGGAAGCCCGGCGGCGGGTCCAGCGGGGTGAGCCGACGCTCGACCGCGCCGGCGAGCAGGTCCCCCAGTGCCCCGTCCGCGGTCACCTCCAGCACCGGCAGCGCTCCGGTGTCCTCGCCGTCGGCCAGCCCGAGGCGGAGCAGGTCGGCGACGGTCAGCTCGCCGGCCGAGCGGAGCAGGCGCAGCCCGGCGGCGAGCCGCCCCGGGTCCAGCTCCACCCACCGGCCGCGCAGGCGCACCAGAGGAGTCTTCATCTCGGCCAGCGCGGCCAACTCCTCGGCGGACAGCGGCTGGTCGCCGAGCGCCACCTCCCAGCGGTAGTCGACCAGGGCGTCCAGCCCCACTCCGGCGTCGGCGCCGGCCACCGTGCCCGGTGCGGTGCGGCTGCGGGCGCGCAGCCGGGCGCCGATCCGCGCCGACGGGCGCTGCCACCAGGAGGGCAGCAGCACCCCGAAGCCGGCGGCGTGCAGGACCGGGGCGCCCTCGCTGAGGAAGCGGTGCGCTCCCTCGACGTCCAGCTCCATCGCCTCAGGCGCGGCGGTGCGCAGCGCGGCGTCGAGGTCCGGCCAGAGCCGGCTCGCCCGGCCCAGCTCGGCCAGCAGGGTCTCCTGCGGGCTGGCCGTACGACCGGCCAGCCCGCCGAGCGTCTGCGGCGCCCGCCAGACCTGTCCGGCGTCGACGTGCAGGCCGGGCTCGTCGGCTGCCTGCAACCCGAACTCCAACCGCCACCGCCCACCCCCGACCGGGCCACCCTCGATCGGCTCGGCACCGACGAGGCCGCCCTCGGCCGAATCGGGGTCGGTCGGGTCGACCGCGGGCGGCACGGTGCCGGCCGGCGCGGGACGGGTCGCCAGGATCGGTTCGGTGACCTCGTCGGGGGCCGGTTCCACCAGGCGGAAGCTGGCCCGGACCGGTCCGCCGGCGGCGTCGCGCTGCCAGGCGTCCAGTTCGGCGCGGAGCGTGGCCAACGCCGCCGGATCGACGGTGAAGTCCCGGCGAGGACCGGCCAACGCCGCCAACCAGGCCAGCGCGGGTCCGCCCGGCCGCAGCCCCCGGGCCAGCGTGG